>JAFZPY010000151.1 GCA_017552475.1 Bacteroidales bacterium
ATAATCACACCAAATCATAGATGGTGCACGTCCCCTAGTCTCAAAATCCACATAAAACCGTCCTTGGTACAGAGGTTCCCAATTTGAGTCACAACCCCACGTAAAGCCGTATGCCCCGGCAGGAAGCGAAATCTGATAAACGCCGTCGTTGATTTTGTTTTTGCCGGATACTTGGGTTGACGGGCTTCATTTTGAGGCAACGATTTAATCTCGCGCCACCTGATTGACTCTTTATCAACTTCTCGTTCAATCGAGTCAATAAAAATCTCCCCAGTTTTGGCATTAACAAAGACATAGCGGTAGAAACGAAATCCATTAATATATCTTGGATCTGGAGACATCACGACAACCCATGAATCATAGGCTGGTGAGTAATAGGGATCGGAAACCTGATCTGCATACCGTTGAATGATTCTCGTAGATGATGGTAGAATATCCATAGAGATGAAAGCATAATCAAACATACTCCAAAGATGTTCCGTAATGTCCCGAGCCTGTTCCCATGTAACAGGACTGCCATCACGATTGTAATACCCGGATTTATTTTCCTCTTTACGGCAGCCAAAGAGGAATAGAACCGCCAAAAGTAAAAAGAACCTTTTCATAAATAAAGATAGTTTTGTGTGTTATTATAGTGCGGGTTTTAGTATCGTGTGCTTTCGTGCAAAGTGGAATATTTTGCGAAAGTTACCAATTAAATCAGACATTGCAAACAAATCCGCCATAATCAAGAAGGGACGAGTAAAAGGGGCCATCATCCGTTAATCCAAAATTCATATCTTTCCCTGATGATGTTCCATCAGATACAAGAAGATAAATATGACTTTTTTGATAGCCGTATTTTTCAACCAAAATACTATACATCGCAGTACAGTCATTCTTGTACCTATAATAATTAAATTCCTTTGTTCCTCCACCGCTTAGAATGACCGCCCACTTATTATAGGTATTGCTGGTGTTTGTATTGCCGGCAGACTTGGTGCCCATTTCCGCCTTTGTTTTCGCCAGATAAGGGAGCTGCGAAGAATTCCTGGAAGGCACTTCAGGAAGTTTGATACTGCGCCATCTCATTGTTTCATTATCTATTTCCCGTTTGGTCGGGTCTATATGGATTTCGCCTGTTTTTGCATTAACGAATACATAGCGATAAATTTGAAAACCATTAACCAATAATGGATTTGGAGACATCACAATAGTCCATGAGCTAAACGATGGCGAATAATATAGCTCTCCAGTGTGTGCCTGCGGTATCTTTGTAGATGGAGGTATTATATCCATTGATATGACCGCAAAATCAAAAGCGCTCCAGAGGTCTTCTGTAAGGTCACGGGCCTGCTCCCATGTCAGCAGACTACCGTCAGGGTTGTAGTAGCTTGATTTATCGTCCTCTTTATTGCAAGCAAAGAGGAATAGAACTGCCAAAAGTAAAAAGAACCTTTTCATAAATAAAGATAGTTTTGTGTGTTATTATAGTGCGGTTTTAGTCGTGGCGTGCTTTCGTGGAATGTGGAATATCTTGCGAAAGTTACCAATTAAATCAGACATTGCAAACAAATCCGACAGAATTTGCTAACTTCGTCTTTTGTAACCACAATGCTTGAAATATGAGACAGATAGCAATAGTATTCACACTCGCGGCTATGACACTCCTCGCCGCATCATGCGACCACAATACCAGCCGTGAGGCATCAGCATACGTCGAAGCATACACCGGCGGCGTCATCACACCAAACTCTTCCATTAAAGTGGTACTCACCGACGACGCTCTCACCGCCATATCAGCCCTGTCGGCGGAAAAACAGGACAAGTCCCTGCGCAAAGCCCTGACTTTCAGTCCCAAAATTCCTGGCACACTTCACTGGAGTGATGCCACCACCCTCGAATACATCCCATCCACTCCCCTCAAGCCAGGGCAGGTCTACAAGGGCACACTTGACATGTCAGCCTTCACCGGAAGCAAAGAAAAATTCACCTTCCGCTTCATGGTCACAGGCAACACCGCCACCATCAGCACCGGCCACGTCATCATCACCGCCGCGGCACCTGACGAAGCCAAAATAACCGCTGACATCACCCTCAGCGAGCCAGCCACCACCGACGAACTCCGTAGCCGTCTCACCATTAAAGGCCTCAAAACCAATGAACTCAATATCAACGGCGACGGTACCCGCTTCACCGCCACAATCAATAGAATTCCCCGCACATCCAAAGACCAGCGCATCGCCATCACCCTTGACGGGCGCCACACCGCCGAAGCAGTCATCCCCGCCATCGGCGAATTCCGCATCATCGAGGCCCGCCTCATCGAAGGCAACGACCCCTGCATCGACATCGTAGCCTCAGACCCTGTCGCCGACTCGGACATGAGCGGTCTCGTTGTCCTCGAAGGCGTAGCCCGCAGCTACACCAAGGTGAGCGACAACCTCATCCGCCTCTACTACGACGGACGTGGCGACGCACCTCTCCGGCTGACAGTCTCCTACGCTCTCAAAAGCACGGACGGAGCAGCCCTGACGCAGGATTTCAACGCCACCTTCACCCGTAGCGAAGCCCTTCCCGAAGTCCAAATCCCCGTCAAAGGCAACATCCTTCCCGAACACGACAACCTCATCCTCTCGTTCCGTGCCGCCAACCTCAGCGCCATCGACGTACAGGTCATACAAATATATAAAGACAACATCCTCCAATTCCTCCAGATCAACGGCATTGACGGCAACTCCGAACTCCGCCGCTCCGGTCGCCTCGTCTACAAAGGCACCCTACGCCTCGATGACGACCCCGAGCGCGACCTCAAAAAGCTTCAGGACTACTCAATAGACCTATCCAGCCTGTTCAAACGCGATCCCGGCGCCATCTACCGCATAATCCTCTCATACAAGAAAGACTACTCCCTATACGGCGTCAACCCGTCCACCCTCCGCCGCCCTTCGACATCCGGCCTCACCCCTGTCGACGAAGCCCTCTGGGACCGTCCCAATCCCTACTATTATTACGATGACATCATTGACTGGAATGCCTACAACTGGGCCGACAGGGACGATCCCCTCAAGCCTACCTACTATATGGTCACCGAACGCTTTCCCTCCGTCAATCTCCTCTCATCCAATATCGGACTCATAGCCAAATACTCCGACGGCGACCGGATCTGGGTCACTGCATCAGACATCATTACCACAGAACCCCTCAAAAAAACAGACCTCACCGTCTACAACTACCAGCTCCGTGAAATCGGCAAAGGCCGCACCGACTCAGACGGCATGGCTGAAATCAAAGTCAGCGCCCGTCCCTTCGCCATCGTTGCCCGTCATGGTGGCACCACAGGCTATCTTAAAGTCAACAACGGAGAAGAAAAATCCCTCAGCCGCTTTGACGTAGGCGGCACACGCATTGAAAACGGCCTCAAAGCCTACATCTACGGCGAACGCGGCGTATGGCGTCCCGGCGACACCCTTCACGTCACCATGCTCCTCACCGAGAAGGGCAAGAATATCCCCGACTCGCATCCCGCCGTCATGGAACTTTACACCCCCCAGGGCCAGTTCTACGCCCGCAAAATAATATCCGACGCCCTCAACGGCTTCTATGTCTACAACATCCCCACCCTTCCCGACGACCCCACCGGCATCTGGCATGCTTACTTCAAAATAGGAACATCCACATTCCACAAATCCCTCCGCATTGAGACAGTCAAGCCCAACAGACTCAAAATCAACGTCAACCCCGGTTCGCGCATCCTCAACGCCGGTGCCAGAACTACATTTACAATCACGTCCTCCTGGCTCACAGGACCAGCCGCGGCGGGCCTCATGACTCACGCGGACATGACGCTCACCTCCGCCGGCTCATGGTTTGAAGGTTTCGACGGCTACACCTTCCTCGACCCGACCAAGACATTTCCCACAGCCGAGAGCAGGATAGTGGAAGCAAGACTTGACGCGCTCGGCAAGGCCACACGCGAAGTGGTTCTGCCTCAGGCAGAAGACGCCCCGGGCATGCTCCGTGCAGACATAGTGTGCTATGTCGACGAGCAAGGCGGAGACCAGAGCCTCACCACCATGTCCGTTCCGTTCTCCCCTTACAAAGCTTACGTCGGCATAAAGCTCCCTCAGGATGACATCGAGACCGACACGGGACACCGCTTCCCGGTGACAGCCGTTGATCGCAACGGCATGACACTCAACGGTCGCCGCCTTGAATACCGTATCTACAAGATAGACTGGAGCTGGTGGTGGGAGAGCCGCGCAGAAGAGCTGGACTCCTATGTCAACGGTAATGGCGCCGAACTTATCGACTCCGGAGAGATTATCACCTCGCGCGACTCCGCCGTTCCATTCCGTGTTGATTATCCCGAATGGGGACGATACCTTATTTACGTAAGGGATGTTGAATCCGGTCACGCTGCCGGCGGCACCGTCGTGGCAGACTGGCCTTCCTACAGGGGGCAATCCGCCAAAAACGATCCCCAGGCGCTCACGATGCTGACTTTCAGCACAGACCGCGAGTCCTATGATGTCGGACAGACCGCTACGGTCTACGTTCCCGCTTCCGCAGGCGGCAATGCCCTCGTCTCCATTGAGAGCGCATCAGGAGTCCTCTCCCGCACTTGGGTCAAGACATCCACCGAGGTCACTCCATACAAGTTCACAGTCACCCCTGACATGGCGCCCAACTTCTACATCCACATCACACTCATACAGCCATACCGCAGCACCGCCAACGACCTCCCCGTCCGTATGTACGGTGTCCGTCCCGTACTGGTCAACAATCCTTCGTCGCACCTGACGCCCGTCATTACCATGCCGGACACGGTACATCCCGAAGAGAACTTCACTATCAAAGTGAGCGAGAAAAAGGGCAAGCCCATGACATACACCCTCGCCATAGTCGACGAAGGACTGCTTGATCTCACGGCATTCAAGACGCCCGATCCATGGAACACCATATACGCGAGAGAAGCCCTCGGAGTCCGCACATGGGACCTCTATGACGCTGTCATCGGCGCCCATGCAGGCCGCCTCGCACCTATGTACAGCATCGGCGGCGACCAGTCTATAATAGTCAACACCCGCAAGGACAACCGCTTCAACCCGGTAGTGCAATTCTTGGGGCCGTTCTCTCTGCCCAATGGCACGGCCACACATAAGATCCGGCTCCCGATGTATGTCGGCAGCGTCCGTGTCATGCTCGTGGCCGGGCAGGATGGCGCTTTCGGCTCTGCCGACAAGACCGTCGCGGTGAAGAATCCTCTCATGGTGCTGTCTTCACTTCCTCGCCAGCTGGCCCCCGGAGAGTCCCTTGATCTTCCGGTCAATGTATTTGCGCTTGATTCCACAGTACGGGACGTTCGCGTATCTGTAAAAGTTGACGGACCGCTGAAAGTAGACGGTTCCGCCGAGAACCGTCTGTCCTTCCGTGAGGACGGCGACCTCATCACCCGCTTCGCCCTTGCAACCACCGGCGAAGGCACAGGCAAAGTCACAGTCACGGCGACATCCGGCTCCCACAAAATAAGCGAGACCACTGCGATTGAGGTCCGCAATCCCAACCTTCCCCGTACGACCGTCACCCGTACCCGTGTTGACAAGGACAAGACTGCATCCATCACATTTGAGCCTGCCGCTTCGGCGACGCTTGAGCTAGCCGGCTTCCCCGCGATGGATTTCAATTCGGTATTTACTGATCTGTACTCATATCCCTACTCCTGCACCGAGCAGCTCTCCGCCCGTGGCATAGCGATCCTGTATTCGATTCCATTCCTGAGCCCAGCCAACGCAGAGAAAGCACGTGCCATTATTCCTGACCTGATCGGAAGTCTCTACGCACGTCAGCTTCCCGACGGTGGTTTCGTGTACTGGCCCGGACAGACCTCGGCCGACACATGGGTGAGCTCCATGGCCGGCTTGTTCCTGCAAGAGGCCTCCCGTGAGGGATACGAAGTCAACAAGGACGTGCTTGATGCCTGGACCCGCTATCAGGAGAACGGCACACGAACCTATAGGAAATCTGCCGGAGATTACATGGTGGATTTCGTGCAGGCCTATCGCCTCTACACGCTCGCAGTGGCATCCAGGCCCGACGCAGCGGCGATGAATCGCCTGCGCGAGACGTCGGGCCTGATGCCGCAGGCTCGCTGCCTCCTCGCCGCGGCCTATGCCCTCACGGGCAAGGCTGACGTCGCCGAGGAGCTGCTTTCCTCACGCGACAGTCTCATCACCTATCCTGCGTCCAATATCACCTACGGCACTTCCGTACGCGATGACGCGATAGTTGCCGAAGCGCTTGCCCTTTCGGGCAACGTGCCGGCAGCTATCACACTGGCATCCGAAATCACAAAATCAAAAGGATTCTCCACACAGGAAGCTGCCTTTATCGCTTCAGCCATGCACTGCCTCTCGACCGTCGCAACAAACAGCCCTGTCAAGGCAGAAGTCATCCAGACTTCAACCACGGCTGTCGAGACTGCGAAATCCGTCGTCTCCACGCCTATTGACGGCAAATCCGGCAGGGCTGACGTACGCAATCTTTCCGACGGCCCCCTGTATGCGACAGTCGTGACCGTCACGACGCCGCAGGCAGGAAGCGAAGTAAAAGCCGCCTCCGAAGGCGTCGCCATCGCAGTATCCTGGCTCAGCGCCGACGGAGAGACTGTCAATCCGGCATCCCTGCCGCAAGGTACCGACTTCAAGGCCGTCATCACAGTACGCAACCTGTCCAAAGTAAGAGACGTCGCTCATTTGGCTCTCTCCGCCATTATTCCTTCCGGATGGGAGATTTACAACAAACGCCTCGCTGGAGCCGCAGAATCTGCGTCATACGACTACAACGACATCCGTGATGACCGCTCCATCTGGTACTTCGACCTCTCGGCCGGCGGCTCCAAGACCTTCGTCCTCGACCTCCGCGCTGCCTACGCCGGCAAATACCACCTGCCTCCCATCACCTGCACCGCGATGTACGACTCCCACACCTCCGCCAACACCGCCTCCTCCTCCGTCATCGTCACCAGATAATTCCTCTCCTCCTCTCCCCCGTCATTCTTGGCCAGCTGCCTGGTGCGTCATTCTTGGCCGTCAGGCCGAGAATCTCGAACAGGAATAAAAAAAGTCCGGCCACGATCCCATGGCCGGACTTCATATTATATTGTGACGTATTGATTACATCATTCCGCCTGCAGGCATGGCGGGAGCGGCGGGTTCCGGCTGAGGGATGTCAGCGATACCGCACTCGGTGGTGAGGAACATGCCGGCTACGGAAGCGGCGTTCTCGAGAGCGACGCGGGATACCTTGGTCGGGTCGATGACGCCGGCCTCGAACATGTTGACATATTCGTCGGTGCGGGCGTTGTAGCCGAAGTCACCTTTGCCTTCGCTGATCTTGTTGATGATCACGCTGCCTTCCACACCGGCATTGGCTGCAATCTGGCGGAGGGGCTCTTCGATGGCACGTGCCACGATGCGGATACCGGTAGTCTCGTCGTCATTGTCACCCTTGAGGTTCTTGAGAGCCTCGGTAGCGCGGATGTAAGCTACTCCACCGCCGGGGAGGTAACCCTCCTCCACTGCTGCACGGGTGGCGTTGAGTGCATCCTCAACCCTGTCTTTCTTCTCTTTCATCTCTACCTCTGTGGTAGCGCCCACGTAGAGGACAGCCACACCGCCGGCGAGTTTGCCGAGACGCTCCTGAAGCTTCTCACGGTCGTAGTCGGACTTGGTGGTCTCGATCTGCTTGCGGATGAGGTCAGCGCGGTCTGCGATGTCAGCCTTGGAGCCTGCGCCGCCTACGATGGTGGTGTTCTCCTTGGTGATGGTGACTTTCTCAGCCTTGCCGAGCATCTGGATATTGGCATTTTCAAGAGTATATCCTCTCTCTTCGGAGATCACGGTAGCACCGGTGAGGACGGCGATGTCCTGAAGCATCTCCTTGCGACGGTCGCCGAAGCCCGGAGCCTTGACGGCTGCGATCTTGAGGGTGCCGCGGAGTTTGTTCACAACGAGGGTGGTGAGTGCTTCACCGTCTACATCCTCAGCGATGATGAGGAGAGACTTGCCCTCGCGGGCGATGGGCTCGAGAAGAGGAAGGAGGTCCTTCATTGTGGACACTTTCTTGTCGGTGAGCAGGACGTAAGCGTCATCGAGGACAGCCTCCATCTTGTCGCCGTTGGTCATGAAGTAAGGAGAGATGTAGCCCCTGTCAAACTGCATACCCACAACGACTTTCACCTCTGTTTCAGTGCCCTTGGCCTCTTCTACGGTGATGACGCCGTCCTTCTTGACTTTGGACATGGCGTCTGCGATGAGTTTGCCGATGTAGTTGTCATTGTTGGCAGATACTGTGCCGACCTGCTCGATCTTGGAGTAGTCGTCGCCTACTGACTGGCTCTGGCTGCGGAGGTTGGCCACAACAGCAGCGACAGCCTTGTCGATACCTCTCTTGAGGTCCATGGGGTTGGCACCGGCAGCGACGTTCTTGAGGCCGACGTTGATGATAGCCTGTGCGAGGACAGTAGCTGTGGTAGTACCGTCACCGGCCTGCTCGTTGGTCTTGGAAGCCACTTCCTTGACCATCTGGGCACCCATGTTCTCGAAGCGGTCCTCGAGTTCAATCTCCTTGGCTACGGTCACGCCGTCCTTGGTCACCTGAGGTGCGCCGAACTTCTTGTCGATGACAACATTGCGTCCCTTAGGACCGAGAGTCACCTTTACTGCATCTGCGAGTGCGTCAGCTCCGTCTTTCATCTTGGAGCGTACGTCAATATTGAATTTAATGTCTTTTGCCATGATTTTACGTATTTAAGAGAACCTTACAGAATTGCCAAAATGTCTGACTGTTTAACGATAAGATATTTCTTGTCATCCACAGTCACCTCAGTGCCGGCGTATTTGCCGTAGAGGACCTCGTCACCCACTTTCACTTCCATGGGCTCGTCCTTCTTGCCGGGGCCTGCGGCGATTACCTTGCCCTGCTGGGGTTTCTCTTTGGCTGTGTCCGGAATATAGAGACCTCCGGCGGTCTTGGTCTCAGCCTCTTTGGGCTCGATCAATACTCTGTCTGCTAATGGTCTGATCATGATATTGTGTTTTGTTTGTGTTCTCATATAGCCTGACGGGCAGGCACGCCACCCAATAAGGCAAGAGACGTGCCACCCGTTTTATATATGACAATTTGTCATTTCAATGATTCCAGCACTCCACAGCCTGTATTGGCACGGTAGTGCGGTGCATAGAGCGACTCCACTGTCAACGCCGGGGCAGCAAACCCTCCGGCCTGAGTCACAAAGAATTCCTCAGTCAGCACCGTCTTCTCTTCCGGCCATGCATTAAAATAATAATACGTCCTGTCCATCCTGACATCACGGTATCCCTGCGGCGAGAAACCTCCGAACGGCCTCAGCCACCAACCGATATGACCCGACAATTGATTGACAGGCCTGAGCGATGCCTCACGCGGAGCGCATATCCTGACGAAACTGCGATTCTCCTGACTCCACACCTCATAGCGGGCCACAATCTTATCGCCCACTCTCACTTCATCCCCCTCCCGGAGCTCCTTCAATCCACCATCAACGCTCTTATAGAACTTCCTCTCCACGCTGAAGCCATTCCCCGCAGGACTAATTTCTTCAAACGGCAACGTAAACTCCGACTCCATCACGACCACCTTCGTCGCAAGCGTCTTCTCCCCGCCGGAGAGCACCGTCATCACCGCATCCACGAAATGCGGCGTCGCGTCCCACTTCTGCGTCTCCTTCTGCAACATCAGCCACAGCCGTATTCCCTCCGGAATATCCCCTCCGACACCCAAAGCCGTGAACAAATCACAAATCATCGAATGCGCATAAGCCACCGTCTCCAGCAATCCCCTATAAGGCATCACCAGATTAGGAAAATACCA
>JAFZPY010000016.1 GCA_017552475.1 Bacteroidales bacterium
AAGCCCGGCCCAACGTCACCAGCGACGTCTTTTCGCTCTGCATCAAGTCCGGCAATGTGACAGTTCTCAAAGGCGGAAGCGACGCTGCATATTCGAATGAAGCGATAGTTTCTGTAATAAAGGGTGTCCTAGAGAAACACGGCCTCGACACCGCTGTCTGCACCTTGCTGCCGTCTGACCGCGAAGCCACAGCCGAACTGCTTGCAGCCCGCGAATATGTGGACATCATAATCCCCCGCGGCAGTTCGTCCCTCATCCAGTATGTCAGGGAGAATTCCAAGGTGCCGGTAATCGAGACCGGAGCCGGCGTATGCCACACCTATTTCGACGCTGCCGGCGACCTTGCCAAGGGCCGCGACATAGTCTTCAACGCCAAGACCCGCCGCGTGAGTGTCTGCAACGCCCTCGACAGCCTGCTCGTGCACTCTTCAAGGCTGGCAGACCTTCCGGCTCTTTGCGCTCCGCTGGCTGACAAAAATGTCATTATCTATGCCGACGAAAGGGCATACTCCGCCCTGGACGGCAGTTATCCCGCAGCGCTGCTGCAGAAAGCGCAGCCGGAGCATTTCGGCAAGGAATTCCTGTCATACGCAATGAGCATCCGCACAGTTGATTCGCTGGAGCAGGCGCTGGAGCACATCGCCGCATACGGCTCAAAACACAGCGAGGCCATAGTCACTGAAGACGAGGCAGCGAAGGAGACCTTCCTGCGCAGGGTGGACGCCGCCTGTGTCTATGCCAACGTATCCACCGCCTTCACCGACGGAGCCCAGTTCGGCTTCGGCGCCGAAATCGGCATCAGCACGCAGAAACTGCACGCCCGCGGCCCGATGGCTCTGCCCGAGCTTACTACCTATAAGTATCAGATAAGGGGCAACGGCCAGACCCGCTGGTCGTAGAAATCAAAACGTCACCCGCCAGCTGAAATTGGGCATGATGGGAAGAAGGGCGATTTCTTTCCAGGATTCAGTGTTCGTGTCAAAGTACAGCATAAACGGGTTGAAGTGGTTGGTTACGTTGCAGACGCCAAGATTCAGCTCTTGATGACAGCGCCGACTCTCGAAAGAGAACCGGTAGGCCAGGTCCAGCCGGATTACATCCGGCATATGATAATCATTAACACTACCTTCAACGAAGTAGTCGGCCATCCACGTCTCATCAAGGAAGTGCATCTCGGCCTTTTGAGCCATACTGTTTTCCCAATGCCCACTCTGGAAGGTGAATGAGAGTTGGAACCTCCGCCATGAAGCGGACGCATTCATGACATGGCGTCTGTCGAAGCGCGCGTGGAATGGAGCGCCATCCATGATACTCTCAAAGCCCATCCGATTGGTCTTGGATAAGGTGTACGCTATTTGCGCATGCAAATCTTTCCCTGCATATTCATACGTAAACTCAGCGCCATAGGAGTATCCCTTGCCGACATCTGCGTAGTCTTCCCACGCCGCAAGCGCGCCGCTGAACAACGCAGGGGCGTATTTGAAATAAACCAGTCCGTCCATCCACTTGTGGAACACACCGACGGACAGATTGTGACGGTCGAACAGCAGATCCGACCCGAGGTATGCCTGCAGTGCAGTCTCAGGCCTGACCATTTTTCCAGAAGGGACAATGATGTCAAGCGACCAACCAGTCGGGAGCCCCTCAAGGGTATGATAGAACTGTGAGCTCTTGTCAATCGTCATGTTGAGGTTGACCATTTTTACAGGTGACCACTTGAAGGACATGCCGGCATCCGGTATCAAAAAAGTCTGTCCCTTCTTAAAGCGTGTGAAGATATTGCCCCGGATGGAAAGCATCATGGACAGTTTGTCAGGGATGTCGTAATTTCCCTGAACCCAGGCCGTAGACAACAGACTGTTCGAAAAATGACTGACCGACCCCACCTGCCCGGGGTTGAACAAGGCTTCCCGTAGATTTAGCCCATAAGAATAGCGGATTCTTTCCATAGCCTGCCGAGTCTGGCTAGCAGCCAGCGAGAACTCGGTCAATTCCGACTTCAATGACAGGGTCTGCCTCTCCTCGTGATAGACCTTATCCTCCAACTGGATGGAGCCGTAACGGTTCACATATGCCCTTATTTCTGTATCTACACCATCCTGTTCTTCATTATATCCCATTGAAGCAATGAGATTGTTCCATCCCATCGTGTCGCCAGTACCGTCCGCCAATGAGAAACGGTATTGGTCCAGGCTGCCGAGAACGAAGCCGCTCAGGTGCCGGTTTGGAGCAATCCGCCAGTGAACCTGGCTGTAAAGGTCGCCAACTCTGGCGTTGAATCCGTCGAATCCGCTCAGCAAATCCGGGAGTAACCCTCGGAAAGCCCTATACTCAAGAGACAACGGAGAAATGCGCGCAGAAACGCTGTAGGTGAGCCTTTCCCCGGCTCCTCCTTCCGTGAACGCAGAAACCAGAAAATTGTTGACTGAAAGGCTGCTCCTCCGTCCGTTTGCCCCAGGAGTATTGGTGCGTATGTTGAGGTGGGAGGCCGTGAAGTTGGCCTGCCCTCCTTCGAACCCGCCACGGGAAAGGCTGACGCTATTAACAGCTTCCAGCGGGATGACGGTAGTCAGGCCAAGCAGGTGAGAATACCCGTAAACCGGCACCCCGTCCAGCGAAAACAGGTTGTTGCCAAGGTTTCCGCCCCGGACATAAATGGCTGTCGAGCCGTCGGCTCCGCCGGCGACTCCCGGGAGGGACTGCACCCACCGCAGGGGGTCTCCCTCACCCAGCGGTGAGATGATATCACGAATCTCAGGCATATCACTTAGAAGGGTGCCTGGATTCTTCCGCATACGTTTCCAGTCTGTCACGAATGCGGCAGGCAGCGTATCCTGCCGAGATTGGTCCGGCTCTCCAGTCCTGTGCGTAGAGACCGTGTTTCCCCGAATATCGCAATCAATGCCACTCCCGCGAAGCAGACCCTGCACACCGGACCCATACGTGGCTGCATCCTGTGCTTTCAAAGGCAGTATCAAAAACAAGGAGAATATGACACACAGCATTTTGTTCATCGGACAAGAAATAGAAATCTCTCCTTCGCTATTAATGAGTTTGCAGTTTATACTCCTCCCAGACTGTA
>JAFZPY010000017.1 GCA_017552475.1 Bacteroidales bacterium
AAACTCATCTCCAATATCGCCACCAGTGAGGCCGACACATATAATTTCCGCTGCACATTCGTGGCCGACGAGGACATGACCGTCTCCTGCAAACTCACCGGCAACCCCGAGGGAGAGGGCGACATCCATGCCTTCTTCTACAACGGCTCCGTCGACCTGGATGCGGACACTCCCCGCACCTTCAGCAAGAAGAACATCTCACAGTCCGCAGGCAGCGACCATCTGATGATCGTCTTCGACTTCGGAAGGAGCCATGCCGGTTCCACCATTGAAGTCAAGGACATCTGCTTCATGAAAAATTAATACAGTATAAACGATGATACGATTCCCTTTGATATCCTGCCTGTTCGCCGCACTCACGGTTGTCTGCTGCGGAGGCACCAAAGACCAGCCGGAACCGTCCGGGAAGTACAACCTGAGCCTCAGCGAGGAAAGTCTCTCGACAGATTATGGGGCGCATTCATGGAACATCACCGTCACGTCGGACTGTGACTGGGGTGTCTCATCGGGCGCCAGGGACTGGTGCACCGTATCCCCGAGCGGCGGGATATCGGGCAAATCCGTAGTCACCGTGACGCTTACCGAAAACAAGACGGGAGTTGCGAGGGAGACCGTGCTTACATTCAGGTACGGTTCTCTCTCCAAGACCGTCCCCGTGCGTCAGGGCTTCCAACCGGAGGACATAGACGATGGAGAAATCATCGCACCCGAGGGCTATACCCTCGTCTGGCATGACGAGTTCGACTCCGGAAGCGACCTTTCCTCCGACTGGACACACGAGGTGAAGAATTCAGGATGGGTCAACAACGAACTCCAGAACTATGTCGACCGCGTGACTCCTTTCGGGGACAGGGTCACCTCTGTCAGCGGCGGAGCCCTGCGCATCAATTGTCTCAAGGCATCCAACGGCAAGGTGTACTCGGGCCGTGTCTATGCCAAAAGAAACACCGGATGGCTGTACGGCTACTTTGAAGCCCGTATCAAGCTTCCCAGGGGCAGGGGGACCTGGCCGGCTTTCTGGATGATGCCGGTACAGTTCACCTCGTGGCCTGCAGATGGCGAGATAGACATCATGGAAGAGGTGGGATACCATCCCGACTACACCTCGTCATCAATACACTGCCAGGCATACTATCACACCATAGGCACGCAGAAGACTCATGAGCAGTACACTGCCGGCGCCGAAGGGAAATACCATGTATATGCCTGCGAGTGGACTCCGGATGCGCTGCACTTCTTCGTGGACGGCAAACACCACTTCACATTCGAAAACGACGGCACCGGCAACAAGGACACATGGCCGTTCAGCGCGCCGTTCTATCCCATACTCAACCTCGCATGGGGAGGAGACTGGGGTGGAGCCCAGGGCGTGGATGAATCAGCCCTCCCGGTCACCATGTCGGTGGATTACATAAGAGTCTTCCAGAAACAGTAATACGACAATCATCATGAACAAGACAATATTGATATTAGCCCTCGCAACCGCTGTGGCAGCGGGCTCTGCATGCTCCGGCGGCGGAAACGGGAGCAAGGTGGGTTCAGACGCCGCCATTGAGAAAAGAATAGACCGCATCCTGTCCGGAATGACCCTTACGGAGAAAATCGGCCAGATGAACCAAGTGTCCGTCGGAGGATCTGACGAGATGATGGCGGACGCCATACGCAACGGCTCCGTGGGCTCCATCCTCAATGAGGTAGACCCCTTGAAAATCAACGAGATGCAGCGCATTGCCGTTGAGGAAAGCCGTCTCGGCATCCCGCTCATCGTGGGCCGTGACGTGATTCACGGATTCAAGACCGTGTTCCCGATTCCTCTCGGAATAGCTGCCACGTTCGACCCCGGACTCGCCGAGGAAGGGGCCCGCATAGCGGCCCTTGAAGCTACGGCGTGCGGTGTGAGGTGGACTTTTTCGCCTATGCTTGACATCGCCCGCGACCCCCGGTGGGGCCGCATAGCCGAAGGCTCCGGCGAAGACCCGTACCTCAACAGCCGGATGGCCGTGGCAATGGTACGTGGCTATCAGGGCCACACCCTTGACAACACGTCCATGGCTGCATGCATGAAACATTTCGCAGGATACGGCGCAGCCGAGGGAGGTCGCGACTACAACAGCACCAACATCCCCGAACGGTTGCTCCGCAATATCTATCTTCCGGCTTTCAAGGCGGCGGTGGATGCCGGAGTGATGACTGTCATGACTTCATTCAATGACAACGACGGTATACCATCTACAGGCAATTCCCACATATTGAAGGATATCCTGAGGGATGAGTGGGGATTCGACGGGTTTGTCGTCACTGACTGGAATTCCATGGGAGAGATGATTTCCCACGGCTTTGCAGCCGACCGCAAGGAGGCAGCCATGGTAGCTGCCAACGAAGGTGTCGACATGGATATGATGACGTTCGGCTTCATCTCCCATCTGGAGGAATTGGTCAAGGAGGGCAAGGTGAAGGAGTCCGTCATTGACAATGCCGTGAGAAATATATTGAGAGTAAAGATTTTATTGGGACTTTTCGAGCAGCCGTATGTGGACGCGGACGCAGCGGAGGCTGCCTGCTATACCACGGCCGCATTGGAGGCCGCCCGCAAGACTGCGGAGGAGTCCGTCATTCTCCTGAAGAATGACGGGGTGTTGCCGTTGACTGGAGTAAGGAAGGTCCTGGTGACGGGGCCGCTTGCGGATGCTCCGCATGACCAGCTCGGCACGTGGGCGTTTGACGGGGAGAAGGGGCGCACCGTGACGCCGCTTGCCGCGTTGAGGGAGAGCGGGCTGGATGTTGTGTATGTTCCGGGATTGGCATTCTCCCGCGACAAGAGTATTGATTTCTCTGCCGTGAAGGCCGCCGCCCGCGGGGTTGATGCCATATTGGCGTTTGTAGGTGAGGAGGCGATATTGTCGGGAGAGGCGCATTCATTGTCCGACATCAACCTGATCGGCTCTCAGAGCGAACTGCTCAAGGCTCTGCGTGAGACCGGTAAGCCTGTGGTGGCGACTGTGATGGCAGGCAGACCGCTTACCGTCGAAAGGGACCTTGGCAACGTGGATGCTTTGCTGTATGCGTTCCATCCGGGCACCATGGGCGGGCCGGCGCTGGCACGGATCATCCTCGGCGAGGCTGAACCCGGCGGCAGGACGCCGGTGACATTTCTCCGGACAGTCGGACAGGTGCCGATGTATTACAATCACAACATGACAGGAAGACCGTACAATGGTGAGACCCTGCTGGAAGGTATCGGCCTGGAGGCGGGACAGACCTCACTCGGGAATACGTCATACTATCTCGACTCCGGTGCACAGCCGCTGTTCCCGTTCGGCTATGGCCTGACCTACACCACATTCGAATATGGCAACGTGGTCCTTGACAAGGACGTGTATGACGCTGACGGCGTGATAGAGGTCAGTTACGACATCACGAATACCGGGGAGCGCAAAGGCACAGCCGTGGTGCAGGTATATGTACGTGACCTTGTGGGAAGCATAGCCCGACCGGTGAAAGAGCTGAAGCATTTCGAGAGGGTGCACCTGGCAGCCGGCGAGAAGAAGACCATGACAGCCCGTATCCCGGTGAGTGAACTGGCTTTCTGGGGACGCGACATGACATTCAACGTGGAGCCCGGAGAGTTTACCATGTGGGTCGGAGGAAACAGCGCTTCAGGCATTCCAGTGGGCTTCCGGGTGAGATGATTTGAAAGTTTTTTTGGTGTCAATACGGTTTTTGTTGTAACTTTGGTCATCTAATCGACAACACAACTATTATGGTCTACAGATACAGAGTTACACTATCCGGCATCAAAGGCTTTTTCAGAGTCTATCATGTCAACGCCGACACGTCCCTCTACACCTTCCACAGACAGATGCGCTCCGATATGGAGTTCCCCCAGGACCAGCTGATTCTGTTCAAGGCCCTTGATGAAAAAGGTGATGTAGTAGCACGATACGGGATTTTCGACCTTGGCAGCGGTACCGTGGATCAGATTACTGTGGCCGACACCCTGGAGAGAGGCGTTACTTCGTTCGTGTACTTCTACGACGTCACCAACAAGAAGAGCGTCAATATCGCGTTTGAGGGCGAGGTCGAAGGAGTGAAGATACCCGTCGAATTCCCCCGCATCGCCGAGACCAAGGGTCCAGACCCGATAGAGTTTGAAAACGGCTATGTGGCATACGAGGATCTTCCGGATGACCAGAAGCATATCCATGTGCCTCACAGCGTCCCTGCCGCAGGTGACGACGATGAGGAGCTTGATGACATCGACCTCGAAGAAGATGATGAGGATGAGGTGGATGACGACGAGGACGGCAAGGAGATATACGACGAAAACGAAGGTGCCTAGGCTCCTCATAGTTCTCGGCCCGACCGCCGTCGGCAAGAGTGACTACGCCATCGCGAAAGCCCTGGAATACGGTTCGCCCGTTATATCCTGCGACTCGCGCCAGATTTATAAGGAAATGACAATAGGGACGGCTGTCCCGGATGCTTCACAGCTTTCCGCTGTGAAGCATTATTTCATCCAGACGGAAAGCGTCACGAGACTGTATTCTGCCGGTGACTACGAGAGGGATGCCATTGACCTGATTGAAAGGCTTTTTGCCGAAGGGCACGACACACTGGTGATGGCTGGAGGGTCTATGATGTACATCGACGCGGTGTGCAAGGGGCTGGACAATATGCCGGAAGGCAACGGCGAAGTCAGGGCAGAACTATGGAGAAGGGTCAGCGAAGAGGGTCTGGAATCCCTAGTAGAGCAGCTCCGCATTCTTGACCCTGTCAGCTGCGACAGCATAGAGTTGACCAATCCACAGCGTGTCGTCCGGACCCTTGAGGGATGCCTCACTTCCGGCCGGCCATTCTCCTCATTCAAGACGGGTAATGTGAAACACCGCAATTTCGTCATAGAAAAAACAGGACTCTCGCGTCCCCGCGAGGTCCTGTACGATAGAATCGATAATCGCGTAGTCTCCATGATGGAGGCCGGTTTGTTGTCAGAAGCACGAACTCTTCTGCCGCTACGGCATCTCACAGCCTTGCAGACGGTGGGTTACCGCGAGCTTTTCGATTATCTCGACGGCCGCATCTCCCTCGACGAAGCCGTGAGGCTCATCCAGCGCAACACCCGCCACTACGCTAAACGTCAGCTGACATGGTGGCGTCGCGACGCGGACATTCGCTGGATTGAGATATAACACTACCAACTTATATCTCTATTGTCAGGCGGGCATATTCCATTTCAAGCTCTCCATCCGGATCAAGCGTGCCGAAACATGGAGCTTGAAGATAGACCGGGATGGTGCCGGTACGTCCGGTAGCCTTCTTGAAATAAACAGTATATGTCCCCGGAGTCTCGACCTCGTAGGTAAACCAGTAATTCCAGTCTTCCCCTATCACAGGCATCGTCTCCTCGACTATGACTCCAAGAGCCTTGGAATTGTTCTGGGATACGGTCGCCGTGAAGTCGCGCGTCGCAATCCTGACGTCGAAGGGGAAAAGGGCCTCCGGATAATTGTCAGGGATTGTAAACGTGAGCGAATAGGGGTTGGAGGAATCGCCGGTCGCCACGAATGAAGCATTAAACTCGAATGCCGTGATCGAGTATATGTTTATATACCTGGCCAGGCCGTTGACATGGTCGAGCAGAATGATCTTACCATACTTCAGGTCCGTGGTGATGGGCTTGTAAAGCAGTATCTTTATCTTGTAGTGTCCGGGCTCGTCGCCATCGACTATCTCCGGAGCCACGTCGGGAGATGCGACATGCAAGTTGGTCATCCATGTGGCGGAAAATTTGTCCGGAGTCATATCGGGATCGGCTGCGCCGTCCTTGAGATAGGAGAAATCGATGTACGCATACTGGTCTGAAGCATCAGGATCATTCTGGAATATCACGGAGGTCCCTCCGGTGACAGACATCATATACTCGCCATATGTGACTTCCGGGATGATTTCCTGCACGACGACCGTCTGATTGTTGGACGGCGCGCCCTCGAGGGCATCCTCGAATGTATCATAGCCCACATCTGCGGGTAAAATACCGATGACGATGTTGTATCGATGATTCCTCTTTATCTTGTATAGCGTGAAGTCTGATTTCATCAGCATGACCTGATGGTATTTCACCACAGATGCAGTACCCCCGGACGTAGTCACGTCATATGTGACCTTGAGAATCACCTTTATAGGAGATGTCAGGCTGTTTTCGTCCTCGAAAAGATACTGGGCCCCGTCATGAGGCACCATTTCACTTTCCGTGCCGGTGAAGTGTGATTGATTGGACGGCAGCGTGATCACATTAGGCTCCGTTCCGGCGCCGGTATTGTCATATACGAACGGGGATGACAGGTTGGACTTGTCAAACGGAGCGATCTGTCCGTACGATAGCCCGTCGGATACGCAGAAGGAAACGGATGTTATCTTTTCCTCCACGGCATCGGATGTGTTGTGATCCACCTCATAATCCGGTTCGGTCATGGTGACCTTGGCACGGTCGCGGAGAAGGTACACCGTGTTGCGGGTGGGTGCATCCAGCCATTGCGCCATGGCGGCGGCAGTGGTCTCCTTGTGATATCCCCAGTAGACGATATGCGTGTTGGAAACTGACGATACGAGGGAGTTGATTATGATGGATTCCGTGAGACCGGGCCATCCGTCGGAGGGGATGATACCTGCATTGGCGATGAAGTGTACGCGGGCCGTACCGGCCGGTACGGTGCCGTCAAGCGTGCCATGTATGCGGCTGCCGGATGTCTCCGACTGGCTCACCGGCGACACGGATGCGAAGCCGAGGCCGATATAAAGTCCATTTTCATCAAAGCACAGGAGTTGCATACTATAAACACCTTCCTGTCCCGAGATGGAGCTTTTGGTATCCATAACGGCGGCGGCGTTGATATTCAGCCTGAACATCATTACCGATGCATCCTCCTGATCATCCTCCGGCATTTGGTGAATGGCTGTACAAGAGACTATCGCCGCAATCGAAGCCATTGCGACAACGAATATCAATCTTGGTATAATATGTCGTATGCTGGCCATAATAGCTATCAATCTTTATTGTTGAATTCGCGTACCTCATCAGCCGACAGGTCCCGTACACAGCGGATATATCCGCGGTAGCCATCGAAAGATGACTGCGAATAGTTAGTCTTTGAGACGGCACGTCCCTCAAGGGTCCAGTAGTGGTCGCCGGCGAGGACCTCGTCTATGGCGGCATCCGGGACATATTGATAACCCATGATAATGCCGACTTCCTCCCTGGTGGGAAGACGCCATCCTGTATAGGCGACTCCCTCAGCGGTGACTTCCTTGTAGAGTCCGCATTGTGTCGCAGCGTCGGTGGCACTGGTTGTGGGCTGGGTCGCTCCCAACTGAGATGCAATCATGAAAGCCGGTGAGACAAGATGCTCCTGGGACTGATAATTGCTGTCAAGTGTGACCCTGCCCAGAATGTAATCGTCGCTGGTGCTGGTAATCTGCACGATATACATCCTGTTGTTGTGCAGGTTGCTGATCACCTGTCCGACAACGGCATAATACATATTGCTACCTCCCCATTGGTCGACAATATAATTGATGCTGCTTCCGGTGTAGACCTTTGCACGGAACAGGCTGTTGGGGGCGGACACCGTCTTTTGCGGAGTATGCGCGGTCTGGTCGGTACTCCAGTCCACCCATCCTTCGGTGACCCTGCTGGACCACAGGCCGGCGATATTCTGGATATAGTCAAGCGGGAAATGGCGTATCAGTATATCCTCGTAAAGCGTCTGATTCGACGCAAGGGACACACGGAACTTTATGTATTTTACAGTATTGTTGGAGAGTGCGGTGGAGGTCACATCCAGGGTACCGTTCTTGTCTCCGGATACGCGGACTGAAGTAGGGGCGGAGGAAGGAGCATTCTGTCGGACTCCGTTCTTGTCATAGTAGTAAACGACAGGTTCACTGACTATGATATTGCCGGATGACCAGAAATTAAGACTGATAGTCTGGGGGATATATCCGGTAGACAATACCTTTTCCCTTATCTCGGTCTCGAGCGGGTCGACCATGAGATATTCAACCTCGCGGCCTTCCACATTGACATCATCCTCAAGAGGATTGTAGACCCAGTTAAGGACCTCATACCTGAGCCTTAGCGGCTGGTCCGTGGTGCTCTCAGACGAGCTGCCGATACTTTCGATGGTAGCATCGATCCTGTAGAGGGTATTGCGCTCTATATCATAGGGTGCACCCCCATCCGGATCGACTATAGGGATGCAATAATAGTTGGTGGCGATGACAGCGCCTGATGCGTCCTTGAGAGGGATATTCAGTATGATGGCCATTGAGCTGTCCGCCTCGCTCCAGCTGTAGGGATATGTATATGTCGTGATGGAGCCCCCGTTTGACGTGGATGTCGTCACGTTCATGAGCGTCGGATTGGTCGCCACGGTGTATGGCTCCGCCACACCATCCTTCATGAGCGATGCATCAGTGGAGTAATTGACCAGTTTCCACTGGGGAATGCCCTGAATCGTATATCCGGACATAGTCTCATCGAGATGGAAGTTGACCTCGATCTTGGCGGCGGCTCTCTCGAGTGTGACCTCTATGGTCTGTTCTATGGCATCTTGAGCTGTCCATGACGTCTTACCATCCATGACGAAAATCTTGGACGTGGTCTTGGCCAGGTCAAAAGTCCCTGCATTCTCATCGTAAAGCCGGTAAATGTCAACATCATCGTCTATACGGAGTGCCATAAGGTCCTCTGCACTTGTGATGAGTGAATTGTCATAAGTACCGTTCGCCACGGCATACACATCGTAAGTCTGTCCGACCACGATACCTTCATCTTTCCATGTGGAAGATATGAAATATGTCTTGCCGTTCACAGGGGATGCAAGTGTGTATTTCTTAAAGACTCCATGGCCGGAGATATACACATTGACACCGCCAGACAAATCGTCCTCCATCAGTTCCGTGACATCGGGGACGGTAGCCTTCGTGACAAAGGCTCCCTCGACCGTCGGCGTGAGCCTGAGCCCACCGGCGGCCGCACCCTCGGGGTCTTCCTTGGAGGAACAGCTCCACAGAACAACTGCTGCCAGCGCAGAAGCGAGTAGGCGGAACAATCTATTTGTATTGATCTGGTGTGACATAGTAATACATTATACTCTCCTGGTCACCAGGAAGCGATAGTGTGTTGAACGGGATCTTCATCGACGAGAGTTTCTCGCTGATGAGATACAGACGGAGCGACGCTACGGGATTCTGAGGATTGGAACCTGCGAAATCGAACAGTGTCTTGGGCACGACATAGAAAGTAACCGATGTCGTCGTATCCTTCAGTTCGATATCGATCTGGTCCTGAATCTCAGACATGATTCCATTGCTGTCAATGACAAAGCCAAAATCAGGATTGTCAAGTAAAAGCCTCATGGTCGCATGGGTAGTCCTCGCGGAAACGGCATCAAGACGCAGCTTCGCTGTATATGGAAGGCCGGATGCATCCAGCCCGTATGCTGACATAAGGTAGTCTTCGCCATCCACATTGATGATGCGTGTCGCATCTTCCCCGGTCTGATTGATAAGTGTGCTGGTATAGCTCCATGTATAGTCAAACAGACCGCCGTCTACCCAGTCCGCCACAATGGGCCTGACATATAGACGTCCCTTGGAGAAGTAAGCGTAGATTATCCACTCATGATTGCGGACAAAATCGCCTGCGGCAAGGTCGAACGGGGCTTCCAGTATATCACTGCCAGTCTGGCCGGTGGTATAATATATGGTTCCCGTGATGGGGCGGTCGCTTTCGCGCAGATACGTCAGCCCGAAATCATTCAGGCCTGCATCACGAAGACGTCCCACCCAAGCTTCCACATCCTCGTCGTCTCCTATCGCGAGAGCTTCGGGATCATCATTATCATAAATATCGGAAGCTGACGGGATGCGGGTGAATCCATCAGGCAGATAACCATCAGAGGCTTCAATCCTTGCCACAGCCGGATCAGACGCGGCAGAGGAGAGTGATACAGCTTCCGGGAAAAAATATTCCGTCACAGGGATGTTGTTCCCATTAACGACAATTCTCTGGATCGTCGCCCCTGTGAGTCCGGTGGGTTTGGCGAAGAAGAAATGAAGTTTGGACACAGCCCTGACAAGGGAGATGTCGATGCTCCTGGCAGGGTTTGGCGCCACGGATACGAAGGGAGATATGTCTATATCACGTACAACACGGGATATAGGAAGTCCTTCTTCTCCCACCTCCCCCGTGAGAGAGCCGGTACCGAAGTACGGCTCGGAGAAGGTTGCAGACTCGAGGAAATTCCTCGAAGACGACCCATCCATGGTCAGTCCGGCGCCGGAAGCATTTGCAGCTATGTACAAATCAATCTTCATATCAGAAGCAAGGGCCGACTTATTCAGCTCCATGATGACCGAGACATTTCCATAGGCATCGATGATGCTGCTCATGTCGGATGCCGAGAGTTCACGGTATCCGACGGGTGTCTGCCCCGAACCGGAATTGAAGGCCCAGATCTGAAGTGTGTTGAACATCGATTCGGCTGACTCTCCGGTGGTGTGCGGATCGGCTTTGGTGACCTGCATCTGACGGGTCGTAAAGTCCAGCCTGATCCACTTTCCGCCGGTGTCACAAGTCCCCTCCATATTGTCACGGACACATCCGGCCGCCATCGCCACAAGCAGGGCGGCGATGGCCATGAAGGAGAGTTTCCTGAGTGTGTGATGCATGCCGGACATGTGTTTATAATGTTATATCTGACAGGGATAGTACCCAGCCGTTTACAATTATCTTTGACTTTATGAAAAGGTTTCCGTCGATGAAAAGGGTAATATTGTAGGCATCCTGCCTGTCAAGATATTACTGGTTGCTCCATTCACTGCGGTGCTCCGCGATACCCTGAAGCGACAGGAACCAGG
>JAFZPY010000018.1 GCA_017552475.1 Bacteroidales bacterium
CTCTCTTCCGGCCGTGCTACCAGCACCATGACCTTCGACCACTACTCTGAGGTACCTGCGGCTATCGCCAAGGACGTTATCGAGAAGAGCGGTTACAAGCTCGGTGATGACGATGAATAGTTAATGGAAATTATAAAACGTTAATAATATGAGCCAGAAAATCAGAATTAAACTGAAATCATTCGATCACATGCTCGTAGACAAGTCTGCTGCAAAGATCGTTGATACAGTGAAGTCTACCGGCGCCAAGGTGAATGGTCCCATTCCCCTTCCTACCAATAAGAAGATCTTCACTGTGAACCGCTCAACCTTCGTCAACAAGAAGGCCCGTGAGCAGTTCGAGCTCGACTCTTACGTACGTCTGCTCGACATCGACGATTCCAACGCAAAGACCGTTGACGCCCTGATGAAGCTTGAGCTTCCTTCAGGTGTTGAAGTCGAAATCAAAGTCTGAGAAAGACTGGTCCCTTAGCTCAGTTGGTTAGAGCAACTGACTCATAATCAGTGGGTCGTCGGATCATGCCCGGCAGGGACCACGAGAAAAAGCGCAACCATCGCGGTTGCGCTTTTTTTCGTGGCCCCTGAGGGCTATTATTCATTGAGGGGCCGTCTCGATGGGGGCGGCTACTATTTGTTAGTCCAGGAGTAGATGGTGACGTTGTCGCTGGCGGTGACTTTGGTCACGACAAAGGTGTAGGAACCGGAGAATACCCTGGTGGATAGGGTGGTGGCAGCACGGCTGCAGGCTTCTTTGAGTTTGTTGTCACCCGCGGTGTATGTGAAGGGACTTTCGGACACTCCTATCTCGGATTTGAAAGTTTCTTCAATCACTACGGACTCGGACAGATCACTTGTGGTCAATTGGTCAAAGCCGTAGGTGTAGATGGCTGATTCACTGGACTTGTTGTCCTTGCAGGATGAAACCAGGGACGCTGTGAGACCGAGACAAATGGCTGCGGTCAGGATTACAAGAATTTTTTTCATAGTGTAATAATTTAAGTGTGAGTGTTATTTAAGCCAGAGTGACGGATTTTGGGGCGTGTTTTCCAGCCATAACTGGAAGTGGAGCTGGGTATCGGAGGAGATCGTGTCGACGGTGCCTAAGGGCTGGCCTATAGAGACCTTGTCGCCGGCTTTGACCTTGACTGAACGGAGCTTGCAGTAGAAGGTGAAGTATTTGCCGTGCTGGATGAGGACGCACTGGTTGTAGCCTGGCATGACTACGACCTGGCGTACGGTGCCGTCGAAGACTGCTTTGGCTTCGGTCCCGGGCTTGACGGCGATAGTGACGCCGTTGTTGAAGGGAAGCTTGACGTTGGTGAATACGGGGTGGTAGTGCTGGCCGAAGGTCTCGACAACGGTACCTTCAACAGGCCAGGGAAGTTTGCCTTTATTGGCTGCGAACTCGGAGCTGAGCTTGGTATCCACGGCCGTGCTGGTGGTCTTGCCGCCTTTGGATGTCTTGGTGGAGGATGATTTGTTGGCCTTGCGGATGATTTCACGGATCTCTCGGTTGAGCGCTTCGACCTGCTGGTTTTTCTTCCGCAGTTCGGCCTGGTATTTCTTTTTGTCGCGGTTGAGCTGGTTGACTACGGTCTGTGATTGGTTTTCTTCGCTCTTGAGGGAGTCGATGTCTTTCTGGCGCTGGGCGCGGACAGCTTCGGCTTCTTTGCGCATCACCATCAGCTTTTCGGTCTCTGCTTCAAGCTCTTCGCGTGTCTTCTCGATTTTGCGCGCCTGCTCGTTCATGCGGGTGGACAGGCTGCGCAGGTAGCCGAAGCGGCGGAAGGCCTGGCCGACGTTGTCGCTGGCGAGGATGTACATGTACCAGACGCGGGTGTCGCGGTTTTTGTAGGCGCTGCGGACGAGCCTTTCGTAATAGAGGGTAAGGGTGTCCATGCGGGCGCGTATGATGTCGATTTCCTTGTTTTTCTCTTTTATATTGCGGTCGATGGCTTCGATCTTACGGTCGCTTTCAGCGATAAGGGCGCGTCGGTTGGATATTTTGCGTCGGACCAGGGCGAGGGAGGAGAGGGCGCTGCTGCTACGTGCGGCATTGTCTTTCAACTGGACGTTGATCATGTCGATTTCCTTTTGGAGGCGGGCGATGCGCTCCTCCTGGCTGCGGGTGTTCTGGGCAATGAGAGGCCCCGCTGAGATTAGCGTCAGCGAGATTAGAATTGCTATGCGGTGGAGGATTGTCATTTCTTTATGGTGGCGAGGCGGGTGTTGATAATGTCCTTCATGCTTTCTTCCGAGCCGTCGTCTTTGGAGAGGGCCTGGCGGTAGTAGACTTGGGCAAGGTCGTATTCTTTGAGGGCGTAGAGCACTTCGGCGTAGTGGAAGAGGACGGTGGAGGAGTCTTTGCCGCCGTAGAGCATGGCGTGTTTGAATATGGGTTTGGCTTCGGCGTCCTTGCCCTGAAGATGGAGAATCCAGGCGAAGGTGTCGAGGTAGGTGGCGTTGTCGGGCTCGGCCTCAATGGCCTTCTTGCTCATGGCATAGGCCTTTTTGAGGGCTTTGCGGCCGCCGTCGATGCTGAGGAACCAGGCGTAGTTGTTGAGGACGGGGGCATAGCCGGGGTTGATGCGGAGGGCTTTGTCGTAGGCGGCATAGGAGGCTTTGATGTCGCCGAGGGAGTGGTACATGTCGCCGATGGTGGACCAGGCCGGGAGGGTGTATGACGTGTCGGAGGGGAACATGTTGATGATGCGCATGCTGCCGTCAATGACCGCGCGGTAGTCGCCGAGACGGTATGAAGCGGCATTGGTATATTCGATGAAGCCGGGTTCGTCGGGGAAAATGTCGGAGTAGTTGTTGGAAATGTCGCGGACCTGTTCCCATTGCTTTGCATAAGAGAGGGCCTGGACATATGTGGCTGCGAGGGCGACGTTGTCAGGGTAGGCTTCGGCAGCGGAGGAGAACAGCCGCAGGGACTCGGGGAGGCGGTCTACGGCGAGATTGTAGAAACCTGCGCTTTTGAGTATGCTGCTGTCGGTGGGGTGGAGGGTGAGTGCTGCGTCGAAGAGGCTGTCGAACTGGGCGCTGTAGTTTTTGAGGAAGTTGGGGTCAAGGCTGCGGGTCACATTGGAAAGATACATGCTTTTGGATGTGACTGGGATGGTGGGAGTATCAATGAATTGCCGGATGACGGCGAAGTATTCGGGATAGCGGCGGGTGGTGCGGTAGACTTCCGATTTGCCGAGGAGGGCGGGAAGGTAGTCTCCCTGAACGGCCAGTGCTTCGTCGTAGCAGGACATGGCGCTGGTGTCGTTGTATTGCTGCATGTAGTAGTCGCCGAGCATGGACAGGGTGGAGGGAGAGGAATATTCTGCGTTGAAGTCACGCAGGTAGGCGACGGCTTCGTCATCGCGGCCGATGTGGCGGAGAAGGTCGTATTTGGCCGAGGCAATCTGCTCGTTGCGGCCGTGGACGTTTTCGATGTCGGTGAGGGTGGTGACGGCTTTGTCGTATTGTTTGTTACGGTAGTATAGATTAAGGAGCTTGAAGAGGATGTCGGTCTTCTGGGGGAATTCGGTGACGAGGTCTTCGTAGATGGAGATTGTGAGGTCTTCTTCTTTGAGGTATTCGTAGACGGTGGAGAGGCGCTCTTTGTACCAGTAGTTGTGTGGATCTAGTTCAACGGCTTTGCGAAGGGATGCGGCAGCTCCGTTCATGTCGCCGAGCGAGGCCTGGGACATGCCGAGGTAGTACCACACGGCACCGTCATCGGGGGAGGATGCGGTGAGAGCCTTGAGTATTCTGGCGGCTTCAGTGTATTTCTCGTTGTCGAAGAGGGAAACGGCGTCAATGAATTTGGCGGGAGGATTGGCTCCGTGGAGTATATTGCTGCACAGTACGGTAGCAAAGAGTATGATGACGAGTCTTCTTTTCATTATCGTAAATCCTTTAAGGATAGTCATACAAAAATAGTACAAATAACAGAATTTTTGACGAAATTTGCATAGACGCATCGAAAAATACCACGCTATCTTGAAACGTTTCGGAGCCAGATTGCATCTTTACACTTGGAAGGCGGAGGAAGACCAGGCCGGAGGGCCGGGCGTATCCTCTCCTCTGGAAGAACTCGCGGAGGCCTGCCGTCATGGCGACAGGGCCTCGGAAAGGCGGCTCTTCCTCTCTCTCGCCCCGAAGATGATGTCTTTGTGCATGCGTTATGTCGGAGACAGGGCGACAGCTGAGGATTTGCTTCAGGAGGGGTTCGTAACCTTGTTTACGAGACTCGACAGCTATTCCGGGAAAGGTTCCTTTGAAGGATGGGCCCGCAAGATCTTTGTCAACACTGCACTGATGTATCTGAGGAAGACTGATGCGCTCAAGCTCAGCGATGATATCGACATGGCTTTTGGCGTGGCTTCCGAGGATGTCCCGGTAGTGGGGCAGATTAGTTATAAGGAGCTCCTGGGGCTTATCTCGAAGCTCCCTTCAGATGCGAGGACCGTCTTTAATATGTATGTTATAGAGGGTTATTCGCACAAGGATATAGCAGACGCCCTCGGGATTACGGAGGTCACTTCGCGCTCAAAGTTGCAAAGGGCCCGCGTCAGGTTGCAGGAAATGATTAATAAAAGAAGATAAGGATGCAAGATAACGGCAAAGAACTGGATCGCATCGTGCGGTCAATAATGCTCGACGCAGAGGAGCAGGTCTCCCCGGGCGTATGGGATGCCGTATCAGGCAGGCTCGTACGTCACCGCCGTTTGGTGTGGGTGCGCCGTGCCGGGCTTGCCGTCAGTGCGGCTGCTGCGGCTGTCGCCCTCTTCTTGCTCCTCAATCCATTCTCAGATGAAAACACCAACCAACCAATATTAAATAAACACAACCAGATCGCAGAGATTGCAATCTCGGAACCTGTAGTCGTCCCGGCTCCCGCAGAGGATGTCAGGATAGCGCAGGCGCAGCCGGTACAGAGGGCCTCCGCAGACTCAGAGAACGTTTACGTTCCTGCGGAGGTCTCTGGACCTGCCGTCGCGCCGGTTGTCATTGAGGAGATGGACGGCGTTGGCACCGGTGATGATGCTAAGTGCCCTGTAGAAAACGACGATAAGTCAATCAAGGATGACAGGGACGTGTTTGAGGAGTTGGTGGCAAAGGAAGAAGTAGTAAAATCAGGTAAATCACGACGCATTTCAATAACCGCAAGCGGCAATCTGCTCACTAACGACGACCCTTCCGCCTCGTTCAAGAGAGTGAACAGGGCCCCGAGCCTGGCTGCCAGGGAACCCGGAATCGAAGAACTCGGAAGCAATACTTTCGGAGTGCCTGTCTCCGCGGGTATCGGACTGCGCTATGACATCAACCGCCGCTGGGCTGTGGGCACAGGCGTATCTTATTCGCTTCTCAGCCGCTCCTTCAAGGGTAATTTCACATTCCCTTCCAACGGCACGGTCAGCACCGCCAGCGGTGAAATCGAGAATCGTCAGCACTTCCTCGGCGTCCCGGTCAATGTTTATTACAATGTGCTGGACTCTCGTGCCATCCGTTTTTACGCCTCGGCTGGAGCCACATTCGAGCGTTGTCTGTCGGACCGTTATTCAATGAACAAGGTGACCATCACTGAAAATGTGCGAGGAATCCAGGTGTCCGCGGCCGCAGGTCTTGGCGTCGAATTCCGCATTACTCCTTTCCTCGGCATGTATATAGACCCGAGTCTCCGCTACTATTTCGACTGCGGACAGCCGGTGAGCATCCGTACCCAGCAGCCGTTGCTCGTCTCTCTTGAGCTCGGTTTTCGTTTTGGCCTTTAAAATTCCGCTTCATTTTTAGGTAATGCCGTTTTATAATACTAATTTTGTATTATACTTAACCGCACACACATGGCATTATTAGATTTCTACAAAACAAGTGCTCCTTCAGTGGAGAAAGTCCCTGCGGACAGGCAGGACAAAGTGTATAAAAGGCTGAGATTCCAGACCTTTATTTCCGGTACCCTGGCTTACGCCCTTTTCTACGTATGCCGTCTTTCGCTCGGCGTGATGAAGCAGCCGATGATTGACGAAGGGCTTTTGACTGCGACACAGCTCGGTATCATCGGAGCGTGCCTCTACTGGGCATATTCCGTGGCCAAGCTCATCAACGGATTCCTCGTAGACCATTCCAACATCAAGCGCTTCATGGCGACCGGACTCATCATCAGCGTCATGATGAACCTTGGTATGGGTATCCTTGGCGCAAGCGCGGCAAAGACGGGTATATCCAACAGCGTGCTTTTTGTGGCTTTTGCAGTGATGTGGGCCATAAACGGATGTTCCCAGTCGCTAGGCGCTCCTTGTGCCATCGTCGGACTGACACGTTGGTATCCACGCAACCAGAGAGGTACTTATTATGGCTTTTTCAGTGCGAGCCATAATTTCGGAGAAGGTCTCTCATTTATCTTTGTCGGCGCTCTTGTCGCAGCTTTTGGCTGGAAGTGGGGCTTTTTCGGAGCTGCCGCCGCCGGTGTCCTGGGCGTGATGTTGATCCTTATGTTCCTTCACGATACGACCGAGAGCAAAGGCCTTCCTTCAATCGAAGTCCTTAGTGGAGAGGCTGAAGGAGATGCAAAGGAATCCCGCGACGATGTCAAGAAGATGCAGAAGGCCGTGATCAGAAACGCTGGCGTGTGGATTCTTGCCATATCCAGTGCATTCATGTATATGAGCCGCTATGCCATCAATGAATGGGGTATTATTTTCCTCCAGAAGGTGAAGGACTATGATTTGGGAGAGGCTGCGACCGTGATCGGCATCAATCCGATTTTCGGTATAATCGGCACCGTGTTCTCAGGCTGGCTTAGTGACGCCGTATTCAAGGGAGACCGCAAATACCCTGCGTTTGTTGCCGGTATCCTTGAAGCCCTTGCACTGGCCTTATTCCTTTTTGGCGGTCCTTCGAAATGGGTGAATGTCACGGCTATGGTACTCTTCGGCATTGCCATTGGAGTCCTGATTTCTTTTCTCGGAGGCCTGATGGCTATCGATATTGTGCCTCGTAAGGCGACTGGAGCGGCGCTGGGTATTGTGGGTATGGCCTCGTATGCTGCCGCCGGCCTGCAGAATGTGGTCACGGGATTGCTCCTGGACGGAATGTCCGTGAAAGATGCTTCTGGAGCTATCACGGAGTACAACTTCACGTATGTGGCCTGGTTCTGGTTCGCTTCTGCGGTGATAGCGTTTGTGCTGCCGGTTCTGAACTGGAGAAGGAAACAGGCTGAGGTATAGGGAAACAGACTTTTTTAAAAGATGAACGCCATTCGATTCACATCGGATGGCGTTCGCAATTCTAACCTAAAACTTAACCTATGAAAAAACTATTCGCTTTTATTTATTGCTAATTCTATGCCATAAAACGAGGAAAAAATTCACTTTTGTGTATATTATTCCTTTAAATTGGCATTCTTGTCGTATCTGATTGAGATGATTCTGACTTCGTCGTGGGGAAGTCCCATGCGGTTGGTCGGAACGGCTGCTATTTTGTCAATGACGTTAAGTCCTGCGACCGTTTCGCCGAAAACAGTATACTCTCCGTCAAGATGACTGCAGCCTTCTGCGTCCTGCACGATATAGAACTGGGAACCGGAGGATTCCTTTAGCGGATTGGCAGAGTCGCCACGGCGTGCGGCAGCCAGTGCGCCTTTTTTGTGGGTGTATCCGGCCTTCATGCCTTCTTCGATCTCGGCGGGGATAGTGTAGTCAGGACCGCCCTGTCCGTAGAGTGACACTTTGGCAGTGTCACGGGTGTAGGGGTCACCACCCTGGATCATGAATCCGTCGATTACGCGGTGGAAAAGCAATCCGTCGTAGTAGCCGGAAAGGGCCAGCTTGGCGAAATTTTCGCGGTGACGGGGAGTGTGCTTGTAAAGTTTTACCTTGATGGTGCCCATGTTGGTGACAATGCTGAATACGGGCTCTTCGGGGAGTTGTTCAAATGTGTCCATCGCTTCTTCTTGTATGTCAGGTTCAGTGACGGCAAGGGTATCCTGCTCTGCCTCGGCAGGGATGTCTTCATTGGTGGCCCTGCGGCCTTTGCAGCCGTAGAGCAGGGCTGCAAGCGAGATGATGCAGCATGCGGCGGTCAGGAAAGTGTTCCTTGTCATATTTTGGCGCTTTTGTGTTTTCCAAGCGCAAATTTAATTAATTTTGCAGAACTATGGCAAATCCTTTGAAACAACTTGCAGGTGAGACCGCAGTCTATGGCCTCAGTTCGATTTTGGCTCGCATCGTCAATTTCATGCTCGTGCCGCTCTATACCTATATTCTCGCCACTGAAGAATATGGCGTCACGACTGAATTTCTCGCGTATATCGCCATTCTGCAGGTTGTCCTGGTGCTGGGACTTGAAACCGGAAGTTTCCGCTATGCCAATAAGGAGGGGGCCGAACCGGACAAGGTCTACTCCTCCGCACTTACTGCGGTCTTCGGACTGAATGCGGCTTTCCTTGCGCTTGTGGTTGTGTTCTCCGGACAGATTGCATCGGCGCTCGGATATGACGGATATCGGATGATGATCTGCTATGTCGGCGGAATTCTCTTTTGCGACAGCATCACGGCCATCCTTTTTGCCAAGTTGAGACAGGAACACAAGGCCGTGAAATTTGCCACACTAAAGACAATCAAGATTCTCACCGAGACACTGTCCAACCTCTTTCTATTCCTTGTATATCCTGCAATCGCCGCCGCCCATCCTTCAAATCCCCTCTCCCTGTTTGTGACGGCTACACCTGGATTCACATATCCGATATTCGCTATTTTTGTCAGCTGCATCCTCTGCCTGGTCCTTTTTATTCCCGACCTCCTGAAATTCAGCTTTAAATATGACGGCAAACTGCTGAAAAGCATGCTGCTGTATTCGCTGCCCCTCATGGTCGCGGCCCTTCCCGGAATTGTAAATGATTTCCTTGACAGGGTATTGTTCCGGTATTTTGATACCAATTCCGAGGCATGGCGTTCGTCACTCGGAGTGTATCAGGCTGCGGTGAAGTTGGCTGTCATCATGAATTTGTTTATCCAGATGTTCCGCTATGCGGCTGAGCCATTCTTCTTTCAGCGTTCGAGGGATAAGCATTCCAAGGAGCTGTATGCCGGTGTGATGGAGTTTTTCGTGGCGTTCTGCGGCCTTATTTTCCTGGGAGTCATCATGTATATTGATGTGATTTCGTTGCTGTTGGGAAGGGATTTCCGTTCAGGACTCGGGGTCGTGCCTGTCATGTTGGTGTCATATATATTGCTTGGCATGCTGTTCAACGTCAGCATGTGGTATAAACTTTCAAACCGCACTGACATGGCCATTTGGATTACTCTGGCGGGATTGTTGGTGACTGCCGCCGTCAATATTGCCTTTATGCCGCGTTTCTCTTATTGGGCGTCGGCGTTCGGGCATCTGGCGAGCTATCTGGTGATGTTCGTGGTGAGTGCCGTGCTTGGGGCGAAGTACAATCCTTACCCATACCGATGGGGGAGAATTGCGTCGTTTTTCGCGCTTATGGGGGTGTTCTATTGCGCTGCCCTGTTCATCGGGAATACCTGGTTCAGCGGCCCGGGCATTCACGTCGGCCAGCTGGCGATTAACACCGTCCTTATATTAATATACCTCGCAACATGCTGTCTGATGCTGCGAGGTAGATATCGTGAGATAAAAAACTTCTGAGTTTACCAGCTGAAGTTGTTTTCCTGGAGGTATTTCTCGAGTTCTTCGGAGGAACGGGCGGGCTGCTCGCTGCCGGGCAGGCCGATCTCGCCCCACAGGCCCTTGTGATAGGTGATGCCTGAGAGCTCATAGTATTCTTTGTGCCTGTCTGCTGCTGCTTTGAAGCGCTCGTAGTCCTTGTTGGCAGGCGCGCACCACTGTACTTCGGAGAGTGCGGCCATGCGGGGAAATGCCATGTATTCGAGGTGCTCGTCGGTGGCGATGTACTCAGTCCAGAGGTTGGCCTGAACGCCGAGGATGTGCTTCTGCGCTTCTTCGGGCACGCCGTCGAAGGGCTCGAAGTTGTAGGTCTTGTCAATAGGAAGATTGCCGCCGATGGCGAGAGGCTCTTTGTCGCGCTCCTGTGACTGGAAGTAGTCGAAGTATACATAAGTGCCGGGAGTCATGATGGCGTCGAATCCTTTTTTGGAAGCCTCGATGCCGCCATTTACGCCGCGCCATGACATGATGGTGGCACCAGGAGCGAGTTCGCCTTCAAGGATTTCATCCCAGCCGATGATCTTGCGGCCTTTGGTGCCGAGGAAGTCCTGGATGCGCTTGGTGACGTAGTTCTGGAGGAGCTGCTCCTTGGTGTGGCCATTGCCATCCTTGAGCCCGAGGCCTTTCATGCGTTTCAGGCAGTCGGGGCACTCTTTCCAGCGGTCCTTAGGGCACTCGTCGCCACCGATGTGGATGTACTCTGAAGGGAAGACTTCGCAGAGTTCGTCAAGAATGCCCTCGAGGAATTCGAAGGTGACCTCTTTGCCGGGGCAGAGAACGTCTTTGGCAATACCCCAGCGGGTCCATACTTCGTAGGGGCCGCCTGTGCAGCCGAGTTCGGGATATGCAGCAAGTACTGCAACCATGTGGCCGGGAAGGTCAATCTCAGGGATGACGGTGATTCCGAGTTTGCCGGCATACGCCACTACGTCCTTCATCTCCTCCTGGGTGTAGTATCCGCCATAGCGGACGCCATCGTTGCTGGAGAAATCCTTGGCGATCATGGTACCTTCGCGGTATGCTGATATCTCGTTGAGCCTGGGGTATTTCTTGCTCTCGAAACGCCAGCCCTGGTCATCGGTAAGATGCCAGTGGAAGGTGTTGAGCTTGTAGTTGGCCATCTGGCTGATGAACTTCTTGACCTCGTCGATGCTGAAGAAATGCCTTGCGCAGTCGAGGTGGAATCCTCTGTAGGCGAAGCGGGGCTTGTCCTTAACACTTGCGCAGGGAACCACTGCCTTCATGCCGGAAGACTGGCCCTGAACCTGTACCTTTGCAGGAAGCATCTGGGCGAGGGTGACTGAAGCGTAGAGGAAACCGTTGTAGGAATTTGCGCTCACCGTTATGCCTTGGGGAGTCACGTCGAGAGTGTATTCCTCGTCAGCGAGTGCGGGGTTGAGATTGAAAGTAAATGCTCCGGCAGCGGGTGCATCGATGGCTTTGGCCTGACGGCCGGTGACGAATGCCACCTTTTCCATGAAGGCGCTCACTCCTTCCATGTCTTTGATAGCGGGATCTGCATAATAATCAGCGGTCTTGATAGTGAAAGAGCCGTCGCTGAGACTTACGCTGGCAGGCGCAGGAATCACGCTGAAAGGCACTGTCACAGCCTTGCCGCAAGCAGCCGCAAAGATGCAAGTGGTGAATAATATGACAATTTTTTTCATGAGTAAATGTGTATGGTTATTGTGATGAACCTTCAAAGTTAATGCTTTTTCATCAATAAAGCACAAACCCCAGCACCCCTCCTATAATAATAATGGCAATCGGACCGACTTTCCCCCAATATCCCGCCACAAATGCCCCGGCGAGCAGCGCCCAGCTCTTCCAGTCAATCATGTTTTCCCTCACCACCGAAAGCCTCAGTTCCGACAACAACGGCATACCCTGCCACTGCGCGTCAACGGCCAATATCACAGCCGCGGCGCCAATCAGACCCACCACCGCGGGCCTCAAAAAGCTCATGACGCTCTCATACATGGTGCTCTCCTTGAAACGCCTGTACACTCTCACCAGCGCCAGCATGATCAAAAACGACGGCAGCATGAGCGCCAGCGTCGCCGTCGCGGAACCGGCAATCCCGAGCAACGGGCTCCCGGTCATCTGTGTCACCACGTCATATCCGACGTATGTCGCGCAATTTATCCCTATCGGCCCCGGCGTCATCTGCGAAATACCGACAATATCGGTAAATGCGCTCTCCGTCAGCCATGCATGCCTCACCACCACTTCCGTCTGAATGAGGGACAACATGGCATATCCGCCGCCGAAAGTAAACAGGCCAATGACAAAGAAAGTCACGAAAAGCTGTACAAATATCATCGCCTCGCCTCCTTATAATATGCCAATGCCACTCCGGCCACGATCGTCACCGCCAATATATATATAGGTGATACCTTCACAAACGCCACCAGCAGCAGCGAAGCCAATGCAATCAGCCACGCCCACCATGTCTTGCAACCCTTGCGGGCCATGTTCACCATGGGAATGAGGATGAGCGAAATCACCACAGGCCTGATGCCGCTGAAAATGCGGACTACAACGGGGTTGTCCCGAAAGCCGGAAAACACCATGGCAATCGCGAGGATCACGAGAAATGACGGGGTAATGCTCCCGAGCGTAGCGGCGACGGCACCCTTGAATCCACGGAGCCTGTATCCTGCGAAAATGGAAATATTCACTGCCATCACGCCCGGGGCCGATTGCGACAGCGCGACAATGTCAGGGAGCTCATCCTCCCCGATCCAGCCCCTCCGTCCCATCTCTTCCTGAATGATGGAATCATGGCATATCCGCCGCCAATTGTGAAAGCGCCGACCTTGGCGAAGACGGTAAAAATATTCCAGAGCGAGATTTGTTCATTTTTCATGAAGACAAAGTTAAAAAATTCCCGAAAAAATTTTGGTAGTTCTCAAAAAGTTTCTACCTTTGCATTCCCGTTCGGGAAGAACGGACAGCTGATTGAAAATACTGAAAGACAAAAGTACAAGCAAGTACCTTATTTAACAATAAGAAGAGCGTCAATTTCTTTTATGAAATTGAGAGTCGATGGATTAAGCAAAGCATTATATTAATATACAATGAAGAGTTTGATCCTGGCTCAGGA
>JAFZPY010000019.1 GCA_017552475.1 Bacteroidales bacterium
CCTGAATTTGGAATAACCGAGGCCCGTGCCGCCTTCGTTGGTAGAGACTACCGAAGGCATAAGGCTCAGCGTCATAGGCAGCGAGTTCAGCGGAGATGTGGCAACGATCTGCTCGCTTCCCATCTCTGAGTAGCTCACCGGGGTACGGGCGGAAGCCCTTGTGGCGGTGACTACGGTCGAATCGATGGTCTGGTTGGTGAAGTCATTCTGCGGGACGTTCTGGCCCACGCAGACAAGCGGCAGGATGACAGCCGCAGCAATCAATAAACGTTTCATTTGTTTTCCTACGCCGGTATTATCCGGATCAGTTTTACGGGTATCTTCTCAGCCCTTTCGAGCACCCCTGTCAATAAAATACTATTTATCTCTGTCTTTCAATGATATCTTGAACATATTCGGCCAGTACTTGCCGGTCAGATATATTTCTTTGGTTTCCGGGTTGTATGCAATTCCGTTGAGCACGTCCATGCGGCTGTTGCGCTTCATATTAGACTGAAGCCACCTGCAGTCGAGCACGCCCTCAACCACTCCGCTCTTCGGCTCGATTATCACTATCTGGTCCTTGCCGTAAACATTGGCCCAGACCTTTCCCTTGATGTACTCCAGCTCGTTCAGGTAAGGCACAGGATGTCCGTTGAGGGTCACTGTCACTGATTTCTTCTCGGCGAAGGTCTCAGGGTCCATATAGAACATCTTTGAAGAGCCGTCGGTCATGATGAGGTCCGTGCCGTCGGTCGTCAGGCCCCAGCCCTGGTGACGGTTGGGGAACTGGCCGGTAACCTCGAAAGTTGCCGGATCCATCACGAAGCAGACGCCTTCCATCCATGTCAGGACATACAGTTTTCCGTTCAGGATGCAGCTGCCCTCGGCGAAATATGCAGGGTCGAAATCCAGCCTCTGGAGGGCGTTGCCCGTCTCAAGATCCACCCGGCGCATCGTCGACTCTCCGTACTGGCCGGTGCTCTCATAGAGGTTCCCGTCGTGGAAGAACAGGCCCTGGGTATAAGAACTGACGTCATGAGGCAGCATCTGCTCCACATTGCAGTTGTAATACACCACATGCTTTGCGCTGCAGGAACACAGCACCACGGCAATCAGCAGATACTTCGCAAGTGATTTCATACGGACGCAAAGATACATCTTTTTATAAAACAAGGGTGCATTCCAAGCAGGAGTGCACCCTTTTGTTTTATTTGAAAACCTTTAAGGCATAACTACGGGCGGAGCGCCGGGCTGCCAGCCAGGAGCCTTGAACGGCGGCTTGACAGATGTCCGGGCGGGAGAAGCCTTGCGGTTCACCTCGTCATACTCGAGGAACTTCTCGAAGCTGCACTCCTCGCCGCTGAGTTTCATTATCCTCTGGTAAATAGCCCAGCGGGACGGCGCGTTGTAGTACTCTGCCTCCTGGTTCATCATACTGTCCTCGGATGGACGCCATACATCCTTGGTGTAGTATCCGGCACCGCCTTCGAAGATTCCCACTTTGCCCTTGTATCTTTCATCTGACAGGAATGCACTCCACTTGATCTTGGCAGGATCGTTCGTGAAGTCAACGTTCGAATACCATCCGTAATCCTGATACAACCTGTTGTACGTATCCACAAGTTCATGACTGGGCGACCCGCTCTGGTCGCTGTACTCGTCAGCGAGGAATGCGAATCCATGTCCGCCGGCCTCGTGACGGATCATAGGACCAAACACTTCTGCATTATTTGATACTGACGCATAAAATGCCACGCCGGACTGCCGCTCCTGGCTCATTGACGTTATTCCTCTTCGACCGACAGAATTCACAAGCACACCGATCATAAGATTATTCTTGTCCTTGATGCCCGGAACCTTGAGAGCGTATTCGTAACTCTTTTCCACTCCTGCATTGGAGATAGAAATTGTGGTACCGTCTACTATAGCGCCCAGTGCGGTATTGTAGCCGTTTCCGGTACGTCCATTCTTGGATACGACTTTCACTGAGTAGACATTGAAGCGGTCTCTGAATGTCTTGTATGGCTCTATTGCGAAGAACTCTTCCATACATTGGCGCATCAGTTGTTCATAGAGGCCGCTGGTCATATCCCTGTCAGTGTAGGCATCGCCCAGGAACAATATGTTGATACCTTTGCCGACCGTTGCCTTCTGCAAGGTTATCACATCTCCATCCATAGAATAATCAGTCGATGAATAATCATCGTCATCATCGAGGGGACCGAAAATGCCCTCAAGGAATGGAATCAGTTCAGTGAACGCAACGTGCGAAAATCTGTTTCTGGAAGGGTCATCTACATTGGGAACAGTGGCGAAAATGATATTACCCTTGTTGTCCACAACATTGGCATATGGAGTACCATGCTCGCCCATTGCGAAAGCTTCATCGAAACCTATATCGTCTGATGAGAAATTATACCATTTATCGTAACCTTTTTCCTTTAGGAAATCTTTTTGATTATTGATTCCTTCATCGTCACCCCATCCCGGCCTTGCAATTATCTCCAACCCGTCATCGTGATATTTTTCGTACATCTTCTTCAATCGCGGAAGCAACGCTGCTGAGAAACCGCACCAGGATGCCCACTTGATGATAACTGTGGCCTTGTTGCCGGAGACAATCTCGTCGTATGGTATTGGCTTTCCGGTAATGACATCATTGATTTCCCGGTCTGGCCAATAAGCGGGAATATCGTAATCCTTGACGGAGAATGGATGCTCTTGTCTAAAATCTCCAAAATAATAGCCCTCGTTCATGTATAGATTGATCCAATATCCGGCGTTATCAGCCGTGTAGAAATAATCAG
>JAFZPY010000020.1 GCA_017552475.1 Bacteroidales bacterium
TGCGTTGGCTTTCGCCGCCGGAGAGGGATGAGGTGGGACGGTCGAGGGAGAGGTAGTCGAGGCCGACGTCAAGCATGAAGCGGATACGCTCGCGCAGTTCTTTGATGATGTCACGTGAGATGGCGCTCTGGCGGACGTTGAAGGTGGTGGGGATATGGTCGATCCATGCGGCAAGTTCGCTCATTTCCATGGCGGAGACTTCGGAAATGGTCTTGCCGTCGATGCGGAAGCAGCCCGTGTCGGCATTGAGACGTGAGCCCTGGCAGACCGGACAGGTGATTTTGTCTTCGATGTCATCGACTACGCCGGGAAAGCTGACCATTTCGGAGAGAGAACCGTCGCCGACACGGAAGAGTTCGTCGCTGCCGAAGACGAGGAGGGAGATGACTTCGTCGGGGAGGGTGTCGATGGGGTCGTAGAGTGAGAAATCGTATTTGCGGGCTATTGAGCGGACTATGTCGAATTTGCGGTTTTCGCGGATTTTACCGAGGGGAACGATGCCGCCCTCGGCGACGGAGAGGCTGCGGTCGGGGATGATGGTGTCCATGTTGACGTCCACAATCATGCCGAGGCCTTTGCAGTGGGGACAGTAGCCCTGTGGAGCGTTGAAGGAGAATGAGTGGGGCTGCGGTTCCTGGAGTGAGAGGCCAGTGTCAGGGTCGACGAAGTGCTTGGAGTAGTGCTGGAGGGTGCCGGTCTCGTTGTCAAGGATAGCAATGGAGCCGTGGCCGGTATTGAGTGCTGCTACGACCGAGTCGCGGATGCGTTTTTCGTCACCTGCTTCGGGGCGGAGGCGGTCAACGACGAGTTCGATGAAGTGGGGCTTGTAACGGTCCAGGGCATCGACCTCCTGGAGTGACCGGACTTCGCCGTCGATGCGGACCTCGGTGTAGCCGCGTTTGCGCAGCTGGTCGAAGAGTTCGCGGTAGTGACCTTTGCGGCCGCGTATTACTGGAGCGAGGAGGTAGCATTTGCGGTCGCGATAGTTTTTCATGATGAGGTCTACGATCTGCTCGTCGGTGTAGCGGATCATCTCCTTGCCTGAGGCGGGAGAGTATGCCCGTGAGGCCTTGGCGTAGAGGAGTCGCAGGAAATCGTAGATCTCGGTTATGGTCCCGACGGTAGAGCGGGGGTTGTTGCCGGTGGTCTTCTGCTCTATGGCGATGATGGGACTTAGACCGGTGATGTCTTCGACTTCGGGCTTTTCGAGCACACCCATGAAGTGTTTGGCGTAGGTGGAGAGAGTGTCCATGTAGCGTCTCTGGCCTTCGGCGTAGATGGTGTCGAACGCAAGGGAGGACTTGCCGCTGCCGGAGAGACCGGTGACGACGACGAATTGTCCTCTCGGAATGTCAATGTCTACGTTTTTGAGGTTGTTGGCGCGGGCGCCTTGTATCCTGATGTACTCTGTTTTGTCCATAGAATGCAAAAATACTCAATTTTTGCAAAATGTTACTTCAAAGGCTCAGGATGGTGGTTGAAGTCTCGGAAGTCGTAGTAATAAAGGTGTATAGAATCCAGGTATCTGTATTCGTTCTCCAGTCTCTTCAGGAAGTCATCATAGTCAAGATTACCCTGCGAAGTCCAGGCCCGTTCGGCGATTGCGATGAGCCTCGGGAAGACCATATAGGCCAGCCTCTCGTCACTGATTACCCTTTCTGTCCATAGATTGGCCTGAAATCCCATTACAAGCTGATCATCACTGAGTTTATAGTCATATATCTCGTCCAGACCGTTAACCCACTGCTTCCAGACAAGGTGACCCTCCTTACACTTTATATCCTGTACGTAATCGAGATAAAACGGATCCCATGGAGATATGATTGTCTTATAACCGTTCTCAAGCGCTTTTTTCAAAGACTCAGGATGATCTGCGCGCCACCAGTGGATGACTGTCTTGTCTTTATCCAGCCCGCTGTCAATGACATCATCCCATGCTATGGACACTTTCCCGGCCGCGGCGACGATGTCTGAAATTCGGCGTTCGAAGCATTTCTGGATATCATCGTATGAATCTATTCCATTATTTTCCATGAAGTCTTTCATCCCGGGAAGTTCTCTCCAGCCTTGTGTTGAGACTTCATCTCCTCCGATATGGATGTAACGGCCGGGGAAAAGGTCTGCAAGTTCTTTGATTATAGTCTCAAGAACCGCGTAAAGACTGTCGTTTGCAGGATTGACTGTACGGTGCCCGGCGCCGAGCTCGGGAAAAGCCTTTGTGAATGCCGTAGCATGTCCGGGCATGTCAATCTCCGGAATCACTTCAATATGCCTTTCTGCCGCATACGCGATGATTTCACGGATTTCATCCTGTGTGTAGAATCTGGCAGGAGCATCAGGATTGGAATGGCATCCTATACCACCGACTGAACATAGTTCAGGATAAGCTTTGATTTCGACTCTCCAGCCCTGGTCGTCCGAAAGATGCCAATGGAACTTGTTCAGTTTGTAACGTGCCATCAGGTCAAGGATTTTCTTTACCTGCTCCTTGCCGAAGAAGTGGCGTGCTTCGTCAAGCATGAAGCCTCTCCACTCGTAGCGGGGAGCATCTTTTATGACTCCGCGGTACAACGCGTCCGCCTCGGCAAGCTGTATCAGGGTCTGATGCGCGTAGAATCTTCCGGCTTCGTCCGAAGACTTGATGATAATCTTATTGCTCTTTATCTGAAGTTCGTAAGCCTCCGCCGGCAGCGCCTTCGCTTTGACATACTTCACTCTGTCAAGGTTTTTCTTGTCAAATGGTCTGTTTGTCATTTCCGCAGACTGAGGTGCCGGAATGACCGGGGCCCCTGCGAAAAGAGAGGGCGTTGCATACAATGAAATAATGACGGATGCAATAAAGGAAATCAAAGTGAATCTCATGACAATACATGCTATTACATTAATAACAGGCTGACTGAAATCTGTTTTCCAGTCAGCCCATTGTCATATAAACAGTCTATTTATCAATATCCCCAGAGGACAAGTTCCTGACAGTCAAGACCGCCGCCGGCATTAATAATATTCAGCATAATGTAACGGGTCTTGACCGGATCCACGGATACACTGACGTTCTGGGCTCCGGAAGTGAAATCCAGGCGTCCGATATATGTGACATCTGAAGACTCATAATTCAAAATGCTCTGATTCAATGTGTAGGTGCAGTCATCGAGAGCATAGATCTCCACTGCTTTCATATTATAGCGGCCGTCAGACCTGGTCCAGAACTCAACGCCACCCATATTGAATTTTTCCTGCATGTCAACAAGAAGCCAATAGGGAGTGGAGAAAGATGTCGCACCATATCCGTTATCACCGTTCCATCCCCAGTTTTGCATCCAGGAACGTTCGGTATTGGTCACGTTTTTATCAAAGACGCCGGAGATGGAATAATCGGCTCCCGGTCTTTTATCCTGGGCTGTCTGCGCATGGAAAATGAATCCGCCGCCGGGCACGATGGTTTCAAGGAAATCGCCGGTGCGTCCGCCTCCCTGTTTGTCATCAAGAGGCGTAAGTCCATGCCCCGCAAGGCGTGTTCCGAGCTCGGTGCTGCCGTTTGACGCCTTAATGTCAATTCCTGCATTTACAGAACATGTCAGCAATGGATTCTCGATAGGAATCTCCTTACCGTTAAGAACGGCGTTGCTAAACCTGACTGCATAGTTGAAGGTCTTGCCAGGAGCCCATACAAGGCCGTCTGCAGGTATTGTGATGTTGTACTCAACCGTGTTGGTACCTGCTGACATTGATTTCACATCCTTGTTTTCGATGACGGTTCCTTCAGGGAACTTGTCGGCAAAAACATATTTTGCGGGGATTGTGTTGCCCCTTGTGGTAAATAATTCGTCAACATCCGCCGTGGCGAATTCGACATCATAGGTGAGCTCCCATGAGTTCTCGAAAGGAAGCTCCGCCGTAATGGTCATTTTTCCGTCAGGCGTGAGCCCTGCAGACTTGATCTGGAGGGTCGCGTTTTTAAGGTTCGGGCTGACCATATAGTATCCAAGAGAGGTCGTATCCTTGACAGAGGCAACCGGGATATTGTCGGACTCGAGTTCGAGGGCAAGGACATAGTCACTTATATCCACGTCATTATCTTCTGTAAAGGCAATGATGTTGGGGACATTAAAGCTGACGGTGAAGGATGCTGTCCTGCCGTTGATCTCATCTGAGCTCTTTTTCAATGTATAGCAGTCTTCGGGAAGAGCCTTGAATTCTGTATAATTAATCTTGTTGTAGTATTCGATGTAGTCCTCTGTCACATGGGCCTTCACGTTGGATGTACCGGCATTAAGACCTGCACAATATACATACACGGGAGTCTCTACTTCAGACTGCACGTCGTATAACAGGACCTGCTGGACACCGTTGTTGGCGGTATTGTCGGTGAAATAGACTGCAGAATCAGGCATATTGAAGTCTCTGTGATCAGGCACGCAGCTGCAAAGCATGGCCAGTGCCATAAAGGTTGAAACTATAAGTCTGTTTTTCATTTTCATTCGATTTTAAAATTACCAGCCCAGGTTCTGTGAGCTGCGGAGGGCCGGAACGCGGTTTACCTCGGCAGTCTCGAATGGCTCGAGATATGACTTTTTAGTGAACTTGCGCGGGCCGTGCCTGTAAGTCTCGCCATATCCATACTGCTCCAGTCCGATCTCACTGCGCTGCCAGAAGTCACTGTCGATATTGTCATTGTTTTTCTTCACGTTACATCCGATCGTGTATCCGGCCCTTGACTTCTCTGCCGTCATCCATGTACGGATATCTGCATAGCGCATGCACTCATAGCAGAGTTCGACCATCCTTTCACGCCTGATGTACTTTCTCTGGAGGTTCTTGTCACCCTTGATCTCAGGATATACTGTGAAGATGTCAGGGACGCCTGCACGGTAGCGGATCATATTCCAGTAAGTCTCGATGTCAGGGTTTGTCGGGTCATACTCATTGAGGGCTTCGATGTAGTCGAGGTAAACATTACCAAGACGGACGATCGGCCAGGTGATGGTACCCCATCCCTGAAGGGGATTGATGGTAGGCGCATACCATTTGAGGGCAAGATAACCCGTAGGAGGGACGTTGTTCGCGGAAGGCCATGCATTCTGGCCGTTCGTGTAGTACTCGAGATCGGTCTTTACATTGGCATTGCCTGCAACCCACTGCATGCCGCTCCAGCCGACATTGCGGTAGAAACGTGCCTCACGGTTGACGAATTGGGTCGGGGTTGCCCTGTTTGCGGCCTTGTCTGGAACTACGAGGGTCAGGAGAGGGTTTTTCATATTGACGGAGCCGGACTCGGAGTAACCGGCATTGGGGTCAACCTGGGCGGGATTATCAAGGTCTACATTCTTGCCATGCGCATAGGCCGGGGTATCCCAGTATTCTGTTTTGACGGGATATACTCCGTCCGCCATGGCGAATGCATCGACAAGTTTCTGGGTGGGGCAGATCGAAGCCCATCCGTCAACACCGTCAATCATCCACTGCGGGAATGCCCTGTTGCGCCATGTCGCGCCTCCGCGCATGAACGGGAAGATGATCTCAGTATTGTCGAGGTCATCAACAAAGAGGTTTGTAAGGTTCTCAAGTCCGCGCTCCAGATTATTTGTCTTCGTGGAATTGTTGACAAGAGAATATACAGGGAGGTCAATAACAGCCTTTGCTGCCTTTGCCGCCACTTCCCAACGCTTCTGATCATAGGTGGTATTGAAGAGGGGCTTACCGTCGCGGTCCTTTATGCCGTCATACATGTGGGAGGGTGTAATTGAACCGTCCTCGCCGATATACACCTGTCCGTTGAAGAGAGGACGGGCGCTGTAGAGAAGGAGACGGGCCTTGATGGCGAGTGCTGCACCCTTGGTGGCGCGACCAAGCTCTGAGCTTGCATCCCTGGTGTCGGGAAGGTCGGCAGCGGCCATGTCCAACTGTTCGCATACCCAGTCTACCAGTGGCTGCCATGCGGTGCGGTCTACTTTGTTGACGTCCTCGTCAAGTTTTTCGTAAGAGGTCTCGCCGTTGAAGAAGGTGGGGCCGTAGTTCTTCATTATATAGAAGTAGTAATATGCGCGGAGGAATCTGGCCTCTGCCTTGTACTCGCTCTTCTGCCCGTCTGTGAGCTCAGGGCAGCGGTCTACATTCTCCATGAAGATACCGGCTTCGCGGATACCGTAGTACATGTTTCTGTACTTGGTCGATGTGAAGGTGTCATCGGGAGTCTGTGTCTCGAACAGGTATCTTCCGAAACGGCTGTTGGGAAATGAACCTGATGTCTCGTCGGAAACGCAGGCATCAAATGCGTCGTTGTTGTTGCAGGGGTCGGCGTCGTTGGGGATCCAACTATAAACGTTCCACAAATACTGCATTGTGGTGTTTCTCTTTTCCCAGATCGTATCTGAGGTCAGGGCGTCATCCGGCTGACGGTCCAGATAGCTGTCGCAACCAGCAAGGAAAAGAGAGGATATAGATAGAAGTATAAATATTCTTTTCATTTTGAGTGTTCTTTTTAGAAGCTGGCACTGACACCGAAGCTTACTACACGTGTGGTTGGATATGAATATACAGTAACACCTCCGGAGCCTGTGAGATTAGGGTCCCAGAGGTTGAATTTGCTGAATGTGAGAAGGTTCTGCCCCTGGAGATAGACGCGGAGCGCGCTCATGCGCATCTTCGATGTCCACTTGGCAGGAAGAGTCCATCCGAGCTCTACATTCTGAAGGCTGATATAGCTGGCGTCTCTCGTCCAGAAATCTGATACCTGAGTGTTGTTGGTTGACTCATTCAGATATGTAAGACGGGGATACCTGGCGTTGGGCCTCTCAGGTGTCCAATAGTTGTTGTAGAGATCCGAGAGCATGTTCGCAGTCTCAAGACGGCCGTCCGTAGAGGTCATACCTGTCACGAGGAACTTGGCCTGAGACATCATGTTCAATGAGACGTGGCTGACACCCTTGAAGAACACCGCGAAATCAAGACCCCTCCACTCTACTGATGCACCGAAACCATAGTAGATTTCAGGAATATCCCTGTAGCCGATGGCCTTGCGGTCATTTGTGTTGATCACGCCGTCACCATTGAGGTCGACATAGCGGATATCACCCGGCTGCGGGTTGAAGAGAGACTGGTCGGCATGAGCGTCGATTTCAGCCTGATTCTGGAAGATTCCGTCTGAGACATAGCCGAAGGGCTGCCAGTATGCCTGACCGGTGCTATTGAGGTATGGATATTCGTATGCGGCCTCATCGCAGTTTACGAGTACGTTTCTTGCGAAAGTATATGTACCCTTGGCTGTCACCATCACTTCACCGATTTTCTGGTGGTAGTCGGCAGAGAGGTCAAAACCGGAGTTGTCCATCTCACCCATGTTTACGTAAGGGGTGACTGAAATACCTGAGTAATAAGGAAGCGATTTGCGATCAAGGAAGATCCCGGAACGGTGCTCCTTGAAGATGTCGGCCTGAACCTTGAGTTTTCCGAAGAAGGAGAGGTCTACACCCACATCCATCTTTTCGGCAACTTCCCAGCTCACATTGGGGTTGGAGATATCTCCCTCCTTGATACCCTTGTTCTCCTGAACACCGGTGCCAAAGTAGGCGGAACCGGAGTTGGCTATGGTGCCCAGGTAGATGAAACGGCGGTTACCGCCAATCTGGTCATTACCCACCTGGCCCCAGGATCCACGTATTTTGAACATGTCCAACACATTCTTGGCGCTTCCCCACCATGGCTCCTCGGATATGAGATAACCCAGGGCGACGGACGGGAAGAAACCGAAACGCTTGCCGGGAGAGAAGTTCTCGGAGCCGTTGTAACCAGCGTTGAATTCAAAGAAGTAGCGGTTGGCGTAATTATAGGTCAGACGACCGGCAACACCCTGGTTCCTGTAAGGAAGTGAGTATTGGGATGAGCCAGCGCTGTCACCAAGCAAACTGCGGCTTGACTGCTGGAACAGGAAGAGACCTGTCACATTATGTCTGCCGAAAGATCTGGCATAGTTGAGCGATGCCTCGATATAAAGCCTGCGGTTACCGGAGCCGCCTTTGCTGTAACCGAGCGTCTGGCTGCCGGTCTGTGACTGCTCGAGAATGAGGTTGCCTTCATCATCACGTCCGGTGGCATAGAAACAATCATATGCGCGTGTGTGGTCGAACCAATGGGCATTATATGCATCGAATGATACCTTGGCGTTAGCCTTCAGGCCCTGGGTGAGCCAGCCGAGGTCGTGTGTCAAGCCGACAAGTGCCTGTGCGTTATTGTCGTATGACTGACGGTAGCCGGTCTCTGTCACCATGGCGTAAGGGTTTACTGCCATACCGGCCGTTTCACCTGTGGAGTACTTCTCGGGGAACAGGACACCAGGCACCAGAAGTGAGTACTGGAATATCTTGTTTGAATCAGTGCCCGGCTTATTTCGCTGCTCGAAAATCGTAGCGAGGTTGAGATTCAGGGTAGTGTTTTTCTCTATCTGTATATCGACGTTGGCACGGAAATTATACTTCGTGTATCTCATTTCAGTACCGTATTTCACTGACGAATCCTCTTTATAAAGGCCGCCTTCACTGTAGAAACCTCCGCCTACATAGTACTTCACTGTACTGTTACCGCCGGTAATCTGTACGTTTGCGCGGTGGCTTGTAGACATAGACTTGAAAATCTTGTCCATCCAGTTTACGTTCGGATAAAGATCAGGGTCTACGCCGCTGATATGTTTCTGTATGACTTCGGGAGTGTAATAGTCATATCCTGCAGCATCATTCATCATCTCCATGAACTGCTGGCCATTGCATACTTCGGGAATCTTGGTGGCGGAAACGGCACCTACTTCATATTTGGCAGATACCTGGGCCTTTGACTCCGTACCGGTATGTGTAGTGATGAGAATCACGCCGTTTGCACCACGGACACCATAGATTGCAGTCGCGGAGGCATCCTTGAGGACGGAGAACTCCTTGATGTCGTTGGGGTCGACGAGGTCAATTGAACGCTCTACACCGTCAACAAGGCAGAGAGGAGTGTTACCGCCGGAGAATGATGATACTCCGCGGATCCAGAAGGTGGAACCGGAACCGGGCTCACCGTTGTTCTGGTATGAAATGATACCTGCCACCTGGCCGCCGATGATACTGGAAATTTTAGCTACCGGAGCCTTGAGCTGGTTGGGGGCAATAGTGGAAATCGCTCCCACGACGCTCGCCTTCTTCTGTGTGCCGTATCCGACAACGACGGTCTCCTCGATAGCGAGATTGCCTTCTTTGAGGGATATTTCTGCGGTCTGATCTTTCCCGGTAAGTTCAACGGTGACATCTTCATATCCGAAGAAAGAGACGCAAAGTGTGGCATATTTGCCTTCGTACTTAATTGAATAACGGCCTTCAGCGTCAGATATTGTACCATAGGACGAATCCTTGATCCAAACCTGAGCACCTGCAACCGGTTGATTCGTAGCAGCATCCCTGACAACGCCCTGCACTGTCTGGGATGACTTGCTTTGAGCTGCCGCTCCAGAGGCGAATCCGAAGCAGCACACTAAACATAGTAAAGCTGAGATCAGCCAATGTTTAGATACCTGGTTAGCACTCATAATTGATCAGTAATTTAGTTGTTTTTATGATTAGTTAGACAAAATTGAAAAAACGATAAGTCTTATCTGTGTCAAATCATGGCTTTTTAGTGTCATTTTGTGTCGCGGGAACTTAAATGCTGTTTAGCAGCTCCAGTTTGCCTTCACTGATAATCTTGAGGATAAGTTCACCGAAAAGGCCGTTCTGCCAGGCGAACCATGAACGCGTATAGTTATCCGGATTATCGACATGGAAGGATTCATGCATGAAACCTGTTCCGGCATCCGTATTCATGAGCGTCTCTATGCACCATTTGATTTCTTCATCATCCTGGCTGGTGAAGGCTTTCATCATGATGGACATAGGCCATGCCATGAAGTAACCGACGTGCGGACCGCCGATACCCTCGGCGACCTTGCCCTTGAAGAAGTATGGATTGCTGCCGCTCCATACAAAGCGGCGGGTGTTTTGATAAACAGGGTCGTTGATGTCAACATCGCCGAGATAAGGCATTGCCAGAAGGCTGGGTACGTTTGCATCATCCATCAGCATGTGATTGCCGAAGCCATCCACCTCGTAGGCGTATATTGTACCGAATTCAGGGTGATTGTATGTCGCGTACTTCTTGAGAGCGACCTCTACTTCATCTGCCAACTCGTCGCACTGGGCGGCGAGGTCATCACGATTGTTCACTTCGCCAAGGATTTCCGCGGCCTTTCTGAGCGAAGTGACGGCGAAAAAGTTGGACGGAACAAGGAACTGGAATGTGGTGGCGTCGTCAGACGGGCGGAAAGAAGACGCTATAAGGCCTACGGGATTGACCGGTGTGCCTTTCCCTTTGTTGCTCAGCGTGTCGAAAGACCTGCTGGTGTTGCGCATGAAGGTATATGGCCCTACACCTTCCTTTCTCTGCTGCTCGCGGAAAGTTTTGAGAACATTCTCGATGGTGCTTATCCAGAGATCGGAGAAAATAGAGGCGTCCCCTGAAATCTTCCAGTATGCGTAAGCGAGACGGATAGGGTAGCAATGTGAATCAATCTCCCATTTCCGCTCGTGCACTCCCGGTTTCATGTCGGTTATGTCGCTGGTCCACTCACCTCTCTTGTCCTCCTCCTTGTAGAATGCATTTGCATAAGGGTCTATACAAATGCACTTGAACTGACGCAGAATCACGCCTGCGAGGAGTTTCTTAAGCTCGGGATCATCATTGATCAGCGGAAGATATGGCCACACCTGGGCTCCTGAATCACGAAGCCACATCGCATGGATATCACCTGTATATACAAAAGTATCATCGTCTCCTACCGGATGGATGGTCGTATCAAGCGTATTTGGAAAACAGTTTGCGAACATCCATGCCAGCCTGTCGTTTTTAAGCAGTTTCACAACCTCCTGTATCTTAGCCTCGACTGCTGCGGAAACAAAGAGCCTTTCATTTTCCGGCGGACGCTGCGATTTGTACTTTTTTGCATTGCAGACCGTGGCAGATGCAATGCATAAAATGAGAATAATAGAAATCAGTCTTTTCATGATATTTGTATGCAGTTAATTCGTTATTGCAATATTAGCCATTCCGCGCCACGGACTTGTATCATTTTGTGACAAAAAAGCGTTATTGAGAGCTGCTCCATGAAAAACAATCACTATCTTTGCGCCGATAGCATTAAAAATGATTACCAGTCAGAAAATGAAAGCATCTAAATTCGCGGCGGCGTTAGGTCTCTTTTTATTATCATTCATTACTTCAGGTACGCAGATCAAGACGATTTCATCGCAGGAAGGCATATCCAACAATGCCATTTGCTCCATATATCAGAATGACCTCGGGCACTTGTATATCGGAACGATGGACGGCCTTAACATATGGGATGGCAATACCCTTAAAACCTTTGTCGCGAAAGACGGTAAAAATTATTTCTCAGGAAACCAGATCAGGCACATCATCCCAGGGAAGGATGAGCACCTGTATCTTCAGACAAACTACGGAACCGCTCGTCTGGACATGATAACCCGTGAGGTGGATTTCTACGGCGAGGTCGCATTCAATATTGCCATGACCGTGACCGGGGAGGGTAATATATTCTCAATAAGCAGCGCTAAAAAACTCCAGTATCTGGATACTTCATCCTCCGAACTCACGACATTCCCTGACATGACATTCGGTGACGGAGAGACAATCAGGCGCATGGCCATTCTTGGAGATGGAAGGCTGTGCATATTCTCAGACAGGGACACATACCTTATAACATTCGACAACGAGCGAGCCTCGTCTATAAGAAAAGTCGAGAATACAGGCCAGAGCTGCCTTTTCGCAACCACCAGATACGAAGACCGTCATCTGGTAGTATCAGGGGACGGAAGATTGTTCAGGGTTGACGGCAATGACGGTAAGGCGGAAATAATCTCTGAAATAGAGTCAGACTTGCTCAAGACAGACAAAATCACCGGAATTATCGCGGACGAGACGGGATGTATGATAAGTTTCATGCAGAACGGTGTAATGCGCCACACATACGGGGAGAAAAAACTGGAAAAGACGGACATCAACTGCGGCGTATTTTCAATGCTCCCCGACAGGAACCAGCCCGTGGTGTGGGTCGGGACGGATTGTAACGGATTGATACGGTGGAGTGACAAGGCTACTGATATTTCATGTATCACCTTTGACGACCTGCCTTATTCCATAGAGATGCCTATAAGAAGCATTTATCTGGATAAGAAAAACGCCCTGTGGATCGGTACAAAGGGTGACGGGCTTTACAGAATACATAATTTTTCTTCCAAGGGCGCGTTTGACCGTAACAATACGTACAGATTCACTACAGAAAACAGCGCAATAAAAAATAACGCCGTGTTCTCGCTCATTGAAAGCAAGGGGGGCTTCTTATGGATCGGCACCGAAGGCCGCGGACTGAATTATTATTCATACAAGACAGGGCGTATAGAATCCGTAAGGGGAAGCGAGAGTATATCGAATGTGCACGCGCTTTTAGAGACAGACGGACCGGTATTATGGGTGGCCACTCATGAACAGGGGTGCTACAGATGCGGAGTCAAGGTGGTTAATGGCGCTCCAATAATCACGGAAGCAGAGGAGTTGGAATTCGTAAGGCCTTTCAGCCACCGTTCATCGGTCTTTTCAATGGCAATGGAGAACGACTCCACAATCTGGTTCGCCAGCAGGGGGAACGGGGTGTTGTCATATAATATGAACACGGGTCAGTCGCGCGTGGTGCAGTTCCCGACAGATAATGGCCTGGCTATCAATGAAACGTTCTTCGTGACCAAGACTAAAGACATGCTGTTTGCGACAGGGAACGGAGTGGTGGCATATTCGACTTTGACGGACTCCACAAGGATTCCCGATTTCGTCCCCAAAAAAGCCATACACTCTATTCTGCCCGACGGGAATGGCAACATCTGGATAACGACCAACTCCGGTATAATATCCCTCGATGAAAACTTCCGGTACCGCTCTTCCTTCAACCGGTTTTCCGGCATCAAAGTGCTGGAATATTCTGACGGCGCCTGTTACCGTGACCCGGGGAGCGGGACATTGTTTTTCGGCGGTATCAACGGGTTTACGGTCATAGATGAGAAATCATCTTTTGATGATTACAAGACAAGCTACACTCCGGACATCAACATCACAAACTTCATCCAGAACAACGAATACTCGCACATAAGTCTGAAGATGAAGAAAGGTAAACTCAGGATACCTTATTCAAAATCCGTCTTTGCCATCGAATTCTCGCTGGTGGACAATCTTAATTACCCTGATTACCAGTTCCGCTACAATATTGAGGGGTATAATGAAGACTGGATTACAAACAACAGCAATATCATTTACTTCCCTTCCCTTAATCCCGGGAACTACACTCTAAAGATAAAGTACCTGAATCAGGCGACACTCTATGAAAGCGGGGAATACTGTCTTGACATATATATAATTCCGCCTGTATATAGACGCTGGTGGGCAATTGCGATCTACTTCCTGTTGTTTGTGGCCGTGGTTTTCCAGTCGGTCAGGTATGTCAAGGGAAAATATGCCTCAATGAAGGAGAGGTTGAAAGAACGATACGAAAAGGAAATCATGAAAGTGAAGTCGGAAACGACCAGCACGATCACTGAAGAACTCTCCGTACAGATAACATTCATGCTCGGACTCTGCCAGCAGATACGGCAGCAGGCTGAGAGCAATCCGAACGTGGCCAGCAAGGTAAACCTCCTGGAATACAACATTGCCAGAATCAATAAGATTCTGCACATCCTGAATGAATATAAGGGCATTTCCGAGACCTCGCCGGGTGAAGTCGCGCTAATCCCCGTAAGTCAGATAGCCAACGAAATGCTGGATATAATGAAGTCCAGCGCGAAAATCCGGAGCGTCACCATGCTCCATGAGATAGAGAATGATATAATAATCCCTATCAATAGGGAGGCTTTCCTGACGATGTTCAACACATTGCTGTACAGATTCATATCCATTGCCTCCGGGAAGAAGGAAATCAACCTCAGCCTGCGAAGAAGCGAAAAAGGAGGTATTACCATGAACATGGCCGTGACCATGGATGAGACCCTGTATGAAGAGACTGTCGCCATGTTTGACGGAGCTGAATCATTGTTCAGCAAGCTGGTCAATGAGATGAAAGGAGTCATCGCTTATAGTTATGATAAAGTGGCCGGTAGCCTGAAAATGGATGTTGAAATCCCTCAGCAGGACGTGATAGTTGAAAACATCAATACGCTGAATACGCTCGTGGAGAATCCGGTCCCCGTGAAAATGAGGACCGACCATCATCTGGAAAATATCTGCCTGATAAGCTCGAACAAGGAAATTTCCTCGTTCATGAACTACTTCATGTCAGAGAAGTATAACGTTCATGAATACAGCGGCACCGAAGCGGCGCTCGCAGACATGCTGAACCAGATGCCTGTCGCCGTCATGTATGACGTCACCTCGATGATAAACAATTTTGCCGGGTTCATGGAAAAAATGAAGGAAAACAAAAGGACAGGACAAATACCCGTGATAGCCCTTACATCATCGCTCCAGATCACGGAGAGGGAGGAATGCATCAGGAGGGGAGCCGACCTCTGCATAACATTCCCCTTCAACATGGACTATCTGCATGCCGCACTTGAGAATATGCTGAATAAGCGCGAAAGCATGGCAGAATATTGCAAGTCTCCAATAAGTACCTATGTGGTCAATGACGGCAAAATCCCGCACCGTGATGACAAGGAGTTCATGAACAGCATCTTCAGGATAATTGATGAGAACTTGTCGAGCCCTGAACTGAGTGCGACGATGATCGCTGCAAAGCTGGGCCTGGGTGTGCGCGTCATGTACAGGAGACTTGCAGGGATCACTGACAAGTCACTCCATCAAATGATCAAGGAGTCCCGCATGGAGATGGCTACAAAACTACTCTATTCATCCAAGCTCACCATCGATGAGATCATGTACCACGTCGGATACGACAATCGCAGTACGTTCTACAGAAATTTCAGGGAAGCCAAAGGGATGACTCCCAAGGACTATCGGGACGGGGTCAAGGATAACGTGCTTAAGTCATTGACCCTTGAGAACTCGCAGCCGCAGAAAGTCTGATTGTAGAAGTTCTGTTCGCGGATGATTTCGCCACGGCGCTGCTGGAGGCCGCCCTTGCGCCAATTCTGCCCCCACCAGATAACGTTCGGGAATAGGGAGCAGGCGTAGGAGCCCGCTTCGTCGACCTGGGCAAGGTCTTTCCATCGGGAGGAGGCGAGGGCGGTGGTGAGGACGTGATAGCCGTGGGTGGATGCATAGCGGGCAGCGCGGACCAGACGGTAGCGGAAGCACTGGAGGCAGCGGGCTCCGCGTTCGGGTTCGCGTTCAAGGCCTCGGGTGGCGCAGCGCCAGCCGGCGTGGTCATAGTCGTCGTCAATAACCTCAAGTCCAAAGACTTCGGCATAGCGATAGACCTCCGCACGGCGCTTGTCGTATTCTTCAAAAGGGGTGATGTTTGAATTGGAGAAGAATACTGCGGGACGTATCCCGTTTTTGACGAGTGTCTCGATGATGGCGCCACTGCATGGAGCGCAGCACGTATGCAGCAGCACACGTGTCTTGCCTCCCGGTACGGTTATGACGGGATTACCGGGCATGGGATTTTATTTGCCGCGCATGAATATCTGGATGGGGCAGCCGGAGAAATCGAAATGGGCGCGCAACCTGTTTTCCAGATAGCGTTTGTAGGGGTCTTTGACCCATTGGGGCAGGTTGCAGAAGAACGCAAAGGAGGGGGTGCGTGTAGGTAACTGTGTGATGTATTTGATCTTGACGTATTTGCCTTTCCATGCCGGCGGTGGATAGTTTTCAATCTCGGGGAGCATGGCGTCGTTGAGCTGCGAGGTGGAGATTTTGCGGGTCATGTTGGTGTAGACCTGTGCGGCTGCGTTGAGGACGTCAATGATGCGCTGCTTGTTAAGCACGGAGGTGAAAATGATGGGAATGTCGTCGGAGGGCGCGATGCGTTCCTTCAGGGCGGCGATGTAGTCGCGCATGGTGTTGGAGTCCTTTTCGAAGAGGTCCCATTTGTTGACGACGATGACGCAGCCCTTTTTGTTTTTCTGGATGAGACTGAATATGTTCATGTCCTGTGCCTCCATGCCCGCGGTGGCGTCAATCATGAGGATGCAGACGTCGGCATGCTCGATGGCGCGGATGGATCGGAGGACGGAGTAGAATTCGAGGTCTTCATGGACTTTGGCCTTTTTGCGGATACCGGCTGTGTCGACGAGCATGAATTCGTGCCCGAATTTATTGTAGTAGGTGGAGATGGAGTCGCGGGTGGTGCCGGCTACGGGGGTGACGATATTGCGGTCCTCACCGAGGAGGGCGTTGGTCATGGATGATTTGCCGACGTTGGGGCGGCCGACGATGGCGATGTGGGGGAGTTCGGCATGCTCGTCGGAGTCAGCGCCTTCTTCTTTGGGAAGGACGCGGAGGATTTCGTCGAGGAGGTCGCCGGTGCCGCTGCCGTTGGCTGCGGAGATGCTCCAGCATTCACCGAGGCCGAGAGAATAGAACTGGTATACGTCGAAGACCTTCTCGCCGCTGTCAACTTTGTTGACGCAGAGAACGACGGGTTTGCGACTGCGTCTCAGAAGATCGGCAATCTCGGCGTCGTAGTCAGTGACGCCTGTGCCTGCTTCCACCATGAACAGGACCACGTCGGCCTCTTCAATGGCGATGACTACCTGTTTGCGGATGGCTTCTTCGAAAACGTCATCTGAATTGGATGTCCAGCCACCGGTGTCTACTACGGAGAATTCTTTACCGCACCACTCGCATTTGCCGTAGTGACGGTCCCGGGTAACGCCTGCAGTCTCATCGACTATGGCTTGTCTCATACCCACGAGGCGGTTGAAAAGGGTGGATTTGCCGACATTCGGCCTGCCTACGATAGCTACTAATGCCATGATAATCTGTTTTTAGTTTACCGTCTCTCCAGTTCGTAGAAGGCACAAGAGGAACAAGCGTCGCTGCGCTCCCCGTTGCAGGAGGAGTTGCGGACGCCTCCGGAGAGGCGTTCCATCTCCTCTTCCTTGGCGCACTTGATGCCGAGCTTTCTCATCTCCTTGTTGGAACTGATCTCTGTCTCGGGGAACTTGCCGTTCTTCCGGAAAAAGATGTTGAAACCTAATCCCAGAATACAGAGACCTACGAAAAGCGCGGCAGCAAGAAACGTCTGAAGCATGGTAAATTACATTATAAATTCGGTGCTGATAGGCTCGTGGGCGTAGACCTTCAGAATCATCTTTGCAAAGGTGTTGGCCATGGAGACTACCCTGAACTTGCCCTGGTACTTCACTTTTTCAGGATCGGTAGAGAGCGGAATGGTATCGGTCACGTACACTTCGGTGAGGGCTGACTTGTCGATGCGCTCGTAAGCGGGACCGGAAAGGACAGCGTGGGTGGCGAATGCACGGACACTCCTGGCACCTCTGGCAACGAGCTCGTTGGCTGCTGCCGTGAGAGTGCCGGCTGTGTCGATGATGTCATCGACGATGATGATGTCGCGGCCTTCAACTTCTCCGATCGGAACGATCTTCTCCACGACATTGGCGCGGGCGCGTGTCTTGTGGCAGATTACGACGGGGCAGTGAAGGGTCTTTGCGTATGCGTTTGCGCGTTTGGCTCCTCCCATGTCAGGGGCTGCGATGGAGAGGGTGTCGCCAAGCTTGCGCTGGAGTTTCTTGAGGGTGTCGATGAAGTCGAGGGAGGCGTACAGATGGTTGACGGGGATGTTGAAGAAGCCCTGGATCTGATCGGCGTGAAGGTCGCAGGACATTACGCTGTCAGCACCGGCCGCTTCGAGGAGATTTGCTACGAGTTTGGCTCCGATTGCTACTCTCGGTTTGTCCTTGCGGTCCTGGCGGGCCCATCCGAAGTAGGGGATGACGGCGGCGATCTCGTTGGCTGATGCTCTCTTGGCTGCGTCGAGAGTCAGGAGCAGCTCCATGAGGTTGTCTGCCGGGGGGAATGTGGACTGGAGGATAAAGCATGTCGCGCCGCGGACGCTTTCATTGAAGGAGGGCTGGAACTCTCCGTCGCTGAACTGGGTGACTTCGAGGGCGCCGAGGGCGATTTCGGGATCTGATGGATCTTTAAGCTTGTTCATCTCATCCACTACCTTGCGTGCAAAGTCCATGGAAGCTCTGCATGCAAACAAAACCATTCTGTGTTCGAACTGCATTTTCAATAAGTGTTTTATGTATTTTGAATATGTTTCAGTACGTCTTCAATATATCCGAGGATCTCTTCCCGTCCCATACCCGTCTCGGAAGAACTCTTGAACATCGGAGGAAGCTCCTCCCAGTCCTGAAGGAGGATGTCGCAGTCCTTCTGTATCTGGGCGATGAGGGCATTGGGCCCGAGTTTGTCACCCTTGGTGAAGATAATGGCGAACGGAATGCCGTTTTCCCCCAGCTCGGCGATGAAGTCAATGTCAATCTTGCCGATGTCGTGCCTCGAATCGACAAGGACAAAAAGCATGGCCATCTCCCCGGAATTCAGAATATAGTCACGGATGACTCTCTGAAGCTCCTCACGTCCTTTTTTTGACAACTGGGCATAACCGTAGCCCGGAAGGTCGACAAGATACCAGCTGTCGTTGATGAGGAAATGGTTGACAAGCTTGGTCTTGCCCGGGGTCTGTGAGGTCATGGCGAGCCTGCGCTGGCCGGTGAGCATGTTTATGAGGGAGGATTTGCCCACGTTGGAGCGGCCGATGAAGGCGAATTCGGGCAGTCGGGTGCCGGGTCTCTGTGAAACCCTGGTGCTGCTGCCTGCGAATTTTGCTTGGGTAATCTTCATCGTTATCTTCCGTTTTTCGACTGCAAAGATACAACTTTTTTAGGATATCTTATCATAAAACAAGCCCCTCCGAGCGAGAATGAACGGCTGTAGGAGATGTCTCCCTTGCATCTTTCGATGATGTTGCGGCAGATAGCCAGGCCGAGTCCGGAGCCTCTGGATTTGGTGGTGAAATTGGGCGTGAAAAGCCTGGCCCTGTTTTCTTCCTTGACGCCGGGACCGTTGTCTTCGAAGACGATGTCGTAATAGCCGTCGCGGACAGAGTGACGCAGAGACACGACTATATGGCCCTTGGGTGGTACTACGCCCGTCTCGGCCTCCTCCTCCCGCATGTCTTCGAGGGCCTGGATTGAATTGGTGATGAGATTGACAAATACTCGTGTGAGCTGGGGTTTGGGGCCCATTATCTCTGCTCCATCAAGTCCGTAATAATCGAAATCGATGTCCTCTTTCCCGTCGAAAATACCCACTTCGTCGCGGAGCAGCCTGTCAAGGTCTATGGATACGGGCTCCTCGCTGTAGAGTTTTGCGAAAGTGGAGAATTCGTTGGCGGTGTCGGCAAGGATGTCGATATGCTCCAGAACCACTCCTGCCACTTCGTCGAACTTCGCCTCCCATGCCGGGTTACCGGCGTCCTTCATGCGGATGAGCATCTGGAGCTTTAGCTTGATTGGAGTGAGAGGATTCTTGATCTCGTGTGCTACCTGGCGGGCCATCTCGCTCCAAGCCTTGTCGCGCTCGGCCTGGGCAAGCTGGCGTGTACTGTCGGACAGGTCGTGCACCATCAGGTTGTATGCGCGGACCAGGGTGGCGACTTCGTCGTCGCGCTCGTAGATGATGTATTCGAGGTTGTCGATTTCAGCGTCGTTCATCTTGCGGCTCATCTCCGTGATCGGTCTGAACATTTTCGCAATCACGGCCGTGGTTACGAAACGGGCGATGATCATCAGCAGGAGGAAGACCGTGATGATAGTGACGACATGGCTGAAGGCTTCACGGCTGAGGTCGTAGTTGTTGTCGGTGTAGGGGGAGCTGACGATGGCGAGCATTTCGCCGTCATTGTTGAAAATGGGGGCGTAGAGCGAGAAGAAGGAGTGCCGGGAGATTTTCTCGCGGTGGATGTAGTAGCGCTTGTGGTTGTTGACGATGTTGTCGATGGCATCGCCGTTGATGCGCTGTCCGATTATCATTCGCTCGAAGATTTCGGGCGTGGACGTCATGAAAGCCTGCCCGGAGACGGTGTAGAGGGTCACGTCGCTCTTGAGAGTGTTGCCGGTCTCTTCGATGGCGGCCGCCATTTCCTGAGTACGCAGGTCAATGAAGCTGGAGGCGCTGCGGGCGCGTGACTGGATGATGGTCTGGATTGAGTTGATTTTGCCGGACATGATTGTGCGCATGTCGGCGTCGTTGCGACGGTAGACGAAATATACGCTGAAGCCTGCCATCGAGACAAGGGTGATGACCAGGGCGCCGAGAAGGGTGGCGTTGATACGGGAGCGGTAGTATTGCCTCTCCGTCCTGCGATGTCTGCGTTTGCGCCAGGTGACGACCGAGATGAGGAAGTATGAAATCATCCCGAAGAGTACCATTTCCACAATATAGCTGAGGATTTCGGTCTTGGGACGTGATATCACTATGCACTCGTCATCGGCGACGTAGTGGATGAAATGGGAGTAGCCGTTGATTATGGTGTGCCCGTCTTCACTGCCCTGCGGACGTACTTTGAAATCGTCGGTCAGGACGGTGGGGTAGGCGTAGCCGCCTTTGAAAGTGACGAGTTTGTCGGAGACGTATTTGGCGTAGGAGTAGTTGAGAGGGACGACGACCTTGCCGGGGTCGGCGATGCCGAGAAGGCTGAGGTAGCCGCGGTCCTCACGGTTGGACTTGGCTTCGACGCAGATGAGGAGATTGGAGATGCCGTATTGGCCGGAGTCGTAGTTGAGGCTGCCGGAGTAGCGGGCGCGCCCGTTGACGTCGCGGCTGTAGTAGAATATTGAGCGGTCGGCTATCTGGATACCACGGGAAATCCGCTCGTTGAACAGTTCTGCGAGCGTCGGATTGGGACTTGTGCTGTTCATTACATAGACGGAGACGTCGTAGTCCTGCGCAAGCCGGTTCATGTAGTTGTTAATAATACGGTTGCGTATGATATCCGAGGAATTGTCAAGCACGGAGAATGAAGCGATGTAGGGATCATTGGCGATGGCACGCTCCATGCTGCGAAGCTGGATCTCCAGTGAGATATCCCTGTCGATGGCGAGACGGTTGCTCCATACATCCACGCGGTCACTTTCCTTGCGGAATCCCAGCACTGCGGAGGCTATCATGAAATACACGGCGCCCATCACTGAGAAGGCCAGTCTTCCGCCGCGCGAAAATGAGTCATACCTCAATCCGAAGAAATACCTCAGTCCCGGAGCCATCATCTGTATCAGGAGCGGGATTGTCATTGCAAGGGAGAAGTATGACAGGTACACCACTCCCGTGAACCATGACAGGGTGTCCGGCTTGTATATTTCCAGCGAAATGCTGGAGTTCATCATTATGCTCCTGAATGTGGTATGTATATAAATGAGCAGGGCGACAACCATCAGTACGGCGGTTGACGAGCTCAGGGCCATTTTGAGCCTGATGTCGCCGGAACGGATGTAATCATATATAGTCCAGCGTATTATATAAGTACATAGGAGCAGTAGCGTCAGCCACAGGCTGATGATGACTACGGCGCCGAGCGAATACAGGAAGGGGCCGTCGGCGTAGAGAATAGGGGAGAACAGGGTCGATGTCTGCTGTAGGCTCTTCCCATAGAAGTAGGCCCACGTCATGGCAAGCGTGATAGCTCCGGTGACGGAGAAATAGCGGCCCCATGATTTGTCTGCCATAAGGAGCAGCATCGCTCCGATTATAAGCAGGGCGAGTGCGACCCAGGACAGCGTGGGGTTCGTCTCCCTCACGGCAATCATGTCTGTCGCGACTTTGAAAAGAGGTTCTCCGTTCACAATCACGGCGGAGCCGCTGCCGGACAGAGGCTGCAGGATGTAGTTTTCGTTGAGGCGCAGCCTGCTGTTGACATCGTTGAGAGTGGCCCCGGCCATTTCATCTATTATCTCGAGTCCCGCGATAACCAGACAGTTGTCCTGCCGTTCGGATTTGACGAGATACCATTTTGGACCGTAGTTGACATAGGAGGGGGTGGAGGTGACCTCGGACAGCGGCGATATTATGTTGTTCTTGTAGCCGGTGAGGCGCTGTATTACTGTGCGGTCGGTGCGGATATCGTCGTTGGGGAGCGGAAAATGGTTGCTCCAGGAGTGCAGGGTGTCGTCATAGTATTTGTAAACCACCATGTCATCCGGGAGTTTTCTCAGATGCATGAAGTGTGACGGGTCTTCCGCGAAGGCCTGGGATATGAATGTCTCCAGTATGGAAAGCCGCTTGCCGACATTGCGGGAAAGCGATGCCGCGGCACTGTCTGTGTCGAGCTTTTTCTGGCTGCTGATCAGGGAACCGGCCATCACTATGACGGCCACTATGATGAGGCCGACCGCAAGGGAGTGTCTGTGTCTCTGGGTCTTATTCATGGTGATACGGTTCTCCTTTGAGTATGGTGAATGCCCTGTAGAGCTGCTCTACAAAGATAGTGCGCACCATCTGGTGGGAAAATGTCATCCTGGACAGGGAAAGCATCCCGTCCGACCTTTTGTAGACTGCGTCGGAAAATCCGTAGGCACCGCCGATTACGAACACGATGTTGCGTCCGCTTCTCGACATCTTGTCTTCGAGCATCGATGCAAACTCCACCGAACGGTATTCTCGTCCCCTTTCATCAAGCAGAATGACCTCGTCGGAGGGCTTCAGGCCGCGCAGGATCAGTTCGCCTTCACGCTGTCTGATCTGCTCTTGTGTCAGTGCGGATACGTTTTTAAGCTGGGGAATTTCGTTCAGGGTAAACTGCACATAATGCTTCAGCCTGGAAACATACAGATCCAGACCGTCCATTACCCATCGGACGTCGGTCTTGCCGACAGTAAGCAGCGTAATACCCATTTCAAAACAGCTTCTCGGTCTCGCACCGTCGCGCGAACAAGTTACAAATATAAGTAGCTGGCGCAATATTTGCAAGCATCGTACCCGGTATGGGAAAGTTTGTGACTATATTCTCAGCGGCTCTGTGCGCGTTTATCCTTGGCATGGCTCCGGCCTCGGCCCAGGACGAGGGGTATGATGTGTTCGTCCCCATATCCAAATACATTCGCCAGGGCGATGCCAACCGCCTCTCCGCCTGGTTTGCTGACAATCTGGAAATCACCATAATCTCCTCATCCAACGACTCTTCCAAGAACCAGGCCCGCCAGATAGTCAAATCCTTCTTCGGCACCTACACCCCCCGCTCCTTCACAATCACCCACAAAGCATCCAGAGCCAATATGAAATATGCCCTCGGCACTCTCAACGCCGGCGGCGAAGCCTTCATCGTCACCATCTTCCTCAACTACAAGGACGGCTCTTATCAAATCCAGCAATTAAAAATAGACCGCCAGACGACGGTCTACTAAGAAGCTGTTTTGAAATGATTACTCTCGTTTTCTATGTGCCATTTTTGGCCATTTTCACCTTTCTCATCAGTCATGTAGCCACTTGCTACACTCCTTCTTCGAAAGTCGAAACTGTCTCAAAAAGTCACTATGGCAAACTTCGGTAACCATTTCAAAACAGCTTCTAAATACTGTTTTAAAAGATCAGCGTCTAAATATTGACGTAGTCACGGACATCCTGTGCGGAGACCGGATTGCCTCCGAGGATGATGAGGCGCTCAACGACGTTGCGAAGTTCCCTGATGTTGCCGGTCCAGGACTTGCTGACCAGAAGGTCGACGGCCTCCTGCGAGAACTCCTTGGTCGGCTTGCCGCTCTCTCCGCAGATACGCTCCGAGAAATAATTCACAAGGATGGGAATGTCGCTCTTGCGTTCGTCAAGAGAAGGAACTTTCACGACAATTACGCTGAGACGGTGATAAAGGTCTTCACGGAAACGTCCCGCAGCAATCTCTTCATGGAGATTTTTATTGGTCGCGGCGATGACACGAACATTCACCGCGATGTCTTTGTCTCCGCCCACGGGAGTAATCTTCCTCTCCTGCAGTGCCCGTAGCACCTTGGCCTGGGCGGGAAGGGACATGTCACCGATCTCATCGAGGAAGATGGTGCCGCCGTCGGCCTGCTCGAATTTTCCTTTATGGTCTTTTATGGCAGAAGTGAAAGAACCTTTCTTGTGGCCGAAGAGCTCACTGTCAATGAGCTCGGACGGGATGGCTGCGCAGTTTACTTCCACATAGGGCATCATGGAACGGCCGGAGAGCTGGTGAAGGCTCCTGGCGACAAGCTCCTTGCCGCAGCCGTTGGGACCCGTTATGAGGACTCCGGCATCTGTCGGGGCCACTTTTGAGATAATATCCTTTACATGTACAAGAGCCTCCGACTCTCCGATCATTTCCTGACCGTAGATCTTCTTTTTGAGGACCTTGGTCTCCTTTACGAGATTGGATTTATCGGTGGCGTTCTTGACCGTGATAAGGATGCGGTTGAGGTCAAGAGGCTTTTCGATGACGTCGAAGGCTCCCTTTTTTGTGCAGTTCACGGCGGTCTCGACGTCGGCGTGGCCTGATATTATGATGAGAGGCGATTCCACGCCGTCGGCGATGAGTCTCTCCTGAACTTCAAGTCCGTCCATGCCTGGCATCTTGATGTCGCAGAAAATAGCGTCATATTTCTCTTTCTCCGCCATCTCCAGTCCGGACTGGCCGTTTTCAGCCGTGTCCACCTGGTATCCTTCCATTTCCAAAATCTCTTTCAGGGAATTGCGTATTGCGCGTTCGTCATCTATTACAAGTATCTTCATGGTAGTATATTATCTGTGTGATTTTTTGTCGTTAATTACAAATATCGGCAAAAAATATTAAATTTGTCCTCCAACCGTACATGAAATGAACGTACCTGACATCATCATCGCCATCGACGGATATTCGTCCACCGGCAAGAGTACTTTCGCCAAGCTCGCGGCCAATGCCTTCTCATTCCTGTACCTCGACTCCGGGGCAATGTACAGGGGTGTCACCCTCTATGCCCTTGAGCACGGGATGACAAGCAAAGATAATACCATTGACGCCGCGGCCATCGTAGGCGCCCTCGCTGACATCGACGTTACATTCCGCTCCACGCCGAACGGAAGTTTTACCTATCTTGGCGAGAGGTGCATCGAAGATGATATCCGTACGCTCGAAGTATCATCGTTCGTAAGTCCTGTCTCCGCCATTCCGGAAGTGCGCAAGTATGTGGATGCACGGCTTCACGCCCTTGCCGAAGGAGGCAAAGTCGTCATGGACGGCCGTGATATCGGTACTACGGTGTTTCCCAATGCTCATCTGAAGATATTCATGACTGCCGGCCTGGAAGTAAGGGCGCGACGCCGTTATGATGAAATGATAGCAAAAGGCCAGACACCCTCGTTCGAAGATGTGGTCAAAAACCTTCAGGACCGCGATTACTACGACTCCCATCGTGAGGTGTCCCCTCTCACCCGTGCCGCCGACGCCTTTGTCCTCGACAATTCCGCGATGACACTGGATGAAGAGCTGATATGGCTCAGAGGCCTCATTCAAGGACGCTTCGGAATACTCGAATAATAATGTCAATCACAGTAGAAACAGACCGCCAGGCAGGCTTCTGCGGCGGTGTCATCAGGGCTATAACTAAGGCGGAAGAATATCTCGCTTCGGGGCAGGGCTTGTACTCCCTAGGAGCCATAGTCCATAATGAGGCGGAACTTCAGCGCCTCACGTCAAAAGGACTTGAAACCATTGAAAAAGACTCATACGGCGACTTCCTGCTCGCTCCGGGCAGCACAATCCTCATTCGTGCCCACGGTGAACCGCCCTCCACATATGAAAAGGCCAGGGTGCTCCGCACCAATGTAATAGACTGCACCTGCCCCGTCGTCCTCAGACTCCAGGCGAGCATTCGTGAAGCTTATGAACGCTTGCACACGGACGGTCGCAACGGACAGATAGTCATCTTCGGTAAGATCGGCCATGCCGAGGTGCTTGGCCTTGTGGGCCAGGTCGGTGGAGACGCCGTCGTCATTGAAGACCGTAAAATGCTCGAAGAAGCCATCGCGAGCGGTGCCATAGACCTGCGACGCCCCATTGAGATATTTTCCCAGACCACCAAGAGCCCGGCTGAATATGCTGAAATATGCTCGACAATCGAGTTCCGCATGTCCCGGGAAAACGAGCTCCAACCCGACCGTTTCCGCGGCACGGGCCTTTTCCGCGTCCACGACACCATCTGCTCCCAGGTGGCCAACAGGCACGCCCGTCTGACGGAATTCGCCGCAGGCCACGACATCATCATCTTTGTCGCCGGCAAATCAAGCTCCAACGGCAAAGTCCTCTTCGATCTGTGCAAGACGGTCAATATCCGCACATACCACATCGGTTCTGCCTCCGAACTGCGGCGCGAATGGTTCCGACCCGACGACCGGGTCGGCGTGAGCGGTGCCACATCCACCCCGAAATGGCTGCTTGAGGAAGTCGCCGAAGCTGTCAAAGCTCTAAATGACTAAAATTTGCACATCTTGCGGCAAATATTTAATTTTGCACCCGGAAATTTGAAATATCATTAAAATAACAAATACCAGAATTAAGTATGGCAACAACAGCAGATTTCAAGAACGGCCTGTACATGAATTACAACGGCAAACCGTGCGTAATCGTTTGGTTCCAGCACGTAAAGCCGGGCAAAGGCCCTGCATTCGTCAAGGCTAAGCTCCGCAACCTCGAAAACGGCCGCATCCTTGAGAATACATTCACAGCCGGTGTCAAGATCGACACCATCTCCGTAGAGAGAAGGCCCTATCAGTTCCTCTATGGCGATGAGGACGGATTCAACTTCATGCACGAAGAGACCTATGAGCAGATCTCACTCCCCAAGGACGTTGTGGAGAACAGCGACCTTATGAAAGAAGGACAGCATGTTGAGATGATGTTCGTGACCGAGCCTGAGGAGAGATGCCTCACCTGCGAGCTCCCTACCTACGTTACCCTCAAGGTGACCTACAGCGAGCCTGCAGTGAAAGGCAACACCGCATCTACCAACGCCCTCAAGGAGGTTACCCTCGAGACCGGCGCCAAGATCATGGTTCCCCTCTTCATCAACACTGACGACGTCATCACAGTCAACACCACTGACCGTTCTTACGGACAGCGCGTTTAACATAGCGTAACGAGATCCCCGATCACGCCTTCGGCCCGTCGGGGATGACGACAATAAAATTTGCCGGCGGCTGACCTTACACAGGCGAGCCGCCGGCTTCGTTTTTTTACCCTATTTTTTATTAACTAAACTAACCGGACGAACTAATATCAAAGCGCGTGCCAAAACGTTTTAGTTATCGCTCTTTTACGGCTTTCGGTGAGAAGTTCGTGAGGTAGATGTCTGCGCCGGGCTATTCTGCTGCGGGGAACAGGCCGAAAAGCTCTGCGTCTATTTTGTCAGTTATGTACTGAAAATCTTCAGGACGGTTTTCAAATTTGATCTTGTCTACATCCACGATGAGGAGACGGGACTTGTAGTCCGCAATCCAGTCCTCGTAGCGCTGGTTGAGGCCGGTGATGTAGTCAATGCGGATGCTCTTTTCGTACTCTCGGCCGCGTTTCTGGATCTGGGCTATGAGGTTGGGAATGGAGCTGCGGAGGTAGATCATCAGGTCAGGGGCCTTGACGAGCGACATCATCAGGTCGAAGAGGTCGCTGTAGTTTTCGAAATCGCGGGTGCTCATAAGGCCCATGCCGTGGAGGTTGGGCGCGAAGATGCGGGCGTCTTCGTAGATGGTGCGGTCCTGGATGATGACGTCTTTCTGCCTGGATATTTCCACGACGTCCTTGAATCTCTTGTTGAGGAAATAGATCTGGAGGTTGAACGACCAGCGCTCCATATCCTCGTAGAAGTCTGCGAGGTATGGGTTGAAATCAACTGATTCAAACTTCGGCGTCCAGCCGTAGTGGGCTGCGAGCATCTTGGTGAGGGTGGTCTTGCCACTGCCTATGTTACCTGCGATTGCTATGTGCATTGTATGGATATTTATTGATTATCATTAAACAATCCGTAGAGCTCCGCGTCAAGCTTGTCGGTGATGACGGAAAAGTCTTCGGGATGATGCTGGAAGTCCAGGTTGTCGGCGTCGATCGTGAGGAGGCGGCCCGGGTAGGAGGCAATCCATTGTTCGTAGCGCTCGTTGAGGCCCTGGAGATATTCGATGCTCATGCCTTGCTCGTAGTCGCGGCCACGGCTCTGTATCTGCGAAACAAGGTGGGGGACGGAGCATTTGAGGTATATCAGGAGGTCGGGGTTTTTGACCGTCGACATCATCTCCTTGAAGAGGTGCATGTAGGTGTCGAAGTCGCGTCTGGAGAGGTTGCCCATCGCGTAGTTGTTGGCTACGAAGATGTAGACTCCTTCCATGATGGTGCGGTCCTGGATGATGACGTCGCTGGATTTGGCGATGTCGAGGATATCCTGGAAGCGCTCGGCGAGGAAGTATACTTCGAGGTTGAACGACCAGCGGGCGATGTCCTTGTAGTAGTCTTCAAGGTATGGGTTGTAGCTGACCGACTCGAATTTGGGAGTCCAGCCATAATGCTGCGCGAGCATGGTGGTGAGAGTGGTCTTGCCGCTGCCGATATTTCCTGCGATGCCTATGTGCATAGAAAACCAGTGTGTAATCAGTCGTGAAGGATTAGACTACAAATATATGTAAAAATAACGAGTTTTCATGTCACAATCACAATAAATGAGGATTGCCTTTACACATGAACACCGGTACCTTTGTTTCAATAAAAAACACATGCTTGGAAATGAAAACAATCATCTACTACGGTTCCACAACGGGAACATGCGAGGCTCTCGCCGGCAGGATAGCCGATGCCCTTGGCGGGGCGGATGTCAGGAATGTCACAGAACTTGATGCCAGGGCCACTGAATACGATCTCATCGTTCTCGGTACTTCCACATGGGGTATCGGAGACATGCAGGACGACTGGTTCGACGGAGTGAATAAGCTGAAAGGCCTCAATCTGTCCGGCAAGAAAATAGCTGTTTTCGGAGTCGGGGATGCTGACAGTTATCCTGATTCCTTCTGCGGAGGCATGAAAGGACTTTATGATGCGGCTCTCCAGGCCGGGGCTGACGTACTCCCCGGTGTGGATGCAGGTGAGTATGGCGCTGTCTCATCAGACGCTATCGTGAACGGCGCTTTCGTGGGGCTCGCTCTTGATGAGACCAATGCTCCTGACAAGACTGAATCCAGGATATCATCCTGGGTGGCTAGTCTGAAACAGTAAGCGAGATATTTGTCCCTGAAAGGAGGATTACGTCGCATGGACGGTAATCCTCTTTTTTCGCATATAGGGGATTGCCGAGGAATGTCTGAGGATTCATGGCGACCAGGGGGAAGAGGCTGCTCTGGATGACGGCCATGATGCGGTGCCCGGGGAGGAAGTGGTGGCCTATGTCGTTGAGATTGAATTCCATAGTGAAGGGTTTGCCCGGTGTGGCGGGGGCGGGATGAGACATGCTGTCGCGGAAACGGACGGGTTTGACGCCATAGCGGACGAGCTGCTCGGTGCCGTCGGGATGACGGTCAATGAGTTTTATGACCATGTCTGCGTCGGTGGTGGAGATGGCGAGCTCGAGGTGGATGCTGACGGGGCCTTCGGCGCGGAGGGTTTCGGTGAGAGGTGCGCTTGTGAAGGTGAGAAGGTCGGGGCGACGCGTGAGAGGGCGCTGGTCTTCATGGGCGGCTTCGCGGGGCCAGCCGGAGGAGGGAACGGTTGCGGTGAAGGGTATTGGGTGCGAGGGGTCGGAGGTGTAGGAGCAGGAAGCGCTGGATGGGGTGTCTGCAAGGGTGTTGTGGTCGCTGCAAAAAAGCTTGAGCTGTCGCGTGCCTGGCGCCGGCCAGGAAGGAAGATGGCGCCAGAGGGAGGAGTCTCCGCTCGGAAGGATGAGAACAGGGGCCGGCAGGGTGTCGGCGCTGTTGTCAAGATAGTGGGCGAAGAAGGGGTATTCGATGCGGTCGAGGAAAGTGGAGGCTTCGATGCCGTTTTTACGCCATGTCCCGTGATACCAGGGCCCTTGGACAAGGTAGGCGGGGGTGTTCGGTGAGAGCCGGCGCAGTTGCCTGTAGGTCTCGAGTGGACCGTAGGGGTCTTCGGTGTCGTACCAGCCGCCGACTATGAGAACGGCGGAGCGGATGTCGTGGAGATGACGGGCCGGGTTGCGCTCTGACCAGAACTGGTCGTAAGTGGGGTGCTCGCGCATCTCGGCGAGGAAGGGAAGGTCTTTCCCGACGGTATCGAGGATGTCGGAGATGGCTTTGCCGTTGAAATGGTCGTAGTAGTCGCCGTCGATGTCGACAAGCGGTCTGGGAGAGCGGATGCCGGGCTTTTTGCGGGGACGGAAGAAGAAGTTGCCAAAGGTGTAGAGGCTGTATTGGAAAGCGCCGTGCATGTGTGCGTCGTCGCCCATGAACCAGTCTGTGACGGGGGCTTGCGGCGAGACGGCCTTGATGGCGGGATGACGCGAGAGGGCGGCCATGGTGGCGTAGAAACCGGGATAGGAGGTGCCTTTGACGCCGATATTGCCGTTGGTGTTGAGGTGTTTAAGAAGCCATTCGGCGGTGTCGTAGGTGTCGGTGGCCTCGTCGATGCCGGCTGGGTCGAGCGGCCTGATGTTGACGAAGTCGCCTTCGCTCAGATAGGTGCCGCGAACGTTTTGGTAGACAATGATGTAGCGGTGCAGGACAAAGTTGCGCATGATGGTGCGGAGGTTGCGCGCAAAGGTCTTGCCGTAGGGGCTGAGCGGGTATGGGGTGCGCAGCATGATGACGGGGCGGGGTGCATCGGTGACGGGAATGTAGACGGCGGTGTAGAGTGAGACGCCGTCCCGCATGGGGATCATTATTTCCTTTTTGGAGTAGTTGGCTGACAGCCATTTGTGCGTGACTGCGCCTGTGTTGCCCGTGGTTGTTGTCATAATGCGCAAATCTACGAAAAAAGAGTGGTATTGTTGAGGGAATTGTTTAAATTTGTAGACATGGAGCGCACTGGCTACATAGACCTGGCTGTTTTGCAGGCCCGCGTGAAGGAGGGGCTTTCCAATCTCTTCCCGGAGCGGTTGTGGGTTCGCGCCGAGATTAGCCAGTGGAGTCCCAGGGCCAACGGGCATTGCTACCTGAGCCTGTCGCAGACAAGGGACGGAGTGACGGTGGCCGAGGTGAGGGCGATGATCTGGCGCTCTTCTTATCTGACGCTCAAGGATTTTTTCGAAAAGGAGACGGGATCTGAGCTTCGCGCCGGAATCACGGTGCTTGTGAGGGTGCAGGTGTCGTTTCATGAGGTGTATGGTTATTCGCTTGTGATTGATGACATTGACCCGGCGTTCACGCTGGGAGAGAGGGCGGCGGAGAGACAGCGCACTATTGAGAAGCTGACGGCAGGGGGGTATATGGAGCTGCAGCGGGAGCTGGCTCTGCCGTTGTTGCCGTACAGGCTGGCGGTGATTTCGTCGAGGACGGCGGCGGGGTTGCAGGATTTTCGTAATCATTTGCTGGACAATGAGTATGGGTTTGCTTTCGAGGTGGTGCTGTTTGAGGCGTTGATGCAGGGAGAGGGGGCCCCGGCCAGTATTATTGATGCACTTGACAGGGTGCAGGAAGGGCGGTTTGATGCCGTGCTGCTGCTCCGTGGAGGTGGTTCAGAGCTGGATCTGGCTTGTTTTGATGATTATTCCCTGGCTGTCGCACTGGCGACCTGTGCGGTGCCTGTGTTTACGGCTATCGGGCATGACAAGGACGTGCATGTGGCTGATCTGGTGGCGCATAAGGCCGTGAAGACGCCGACTGCGCTGGCTGATGAGTTCCTTGCCTGCTATATTGCTGAGGATGAGAGGATAGGGATGCTGGGGATGCGCATCGTGAAGTCGTTGCTGCGCAAGGTGGGAGCTATGGAGGCTCCTTTTGTCGCAGCCATGCATCGCATCCGCATGGCTGCTTCTGCGCGGCTGGGATTGGAAGTCTCGCGTGTGGCGCTGCAGGAGGCACGCATTGCCTCGGCGGACCCGCGTACTATATTGGACAGGGGTTATGTCCTCGTTACCGGCGAGGATGGTAAGCTCCTCAAATCGGCCTCGCGCATAAGTGTGGGGCATAACATCGGCGTCCGCTTCGGGGACGGCCGCCTGAAGGCGACGGTGACCGAGGTGAAGACCGGACGCATTAAATGACAGTGACTATGAAAGATTTTGACTATTCCAAAGCCATCGCGGAACTCGAGACCATCGCCGCCAGGGTTGAAGACCCGGAGACGGGACTGGATGATATCGACGCTCTGGTGACACGCAGCAAGCTTCTCGTGAAGCAGTGCCGTGATTATCTGCGTACGGTCAGGGATAAGGTGGATTCATTGGATAAAGACTGATTATGGAAAAGGGTATGATATACGAGACGGACCCGTGGCTTGCTCCTTACCGCGAGGCCGTCGATGCGAGGCATGAGAGGATACTCTCGTGCAAGCAGCGTATTTCCGGCGACAGGCCGCTTTCGGAGGCGATCAACAACCACCTTTATTATGGACTTCATCGTACCGGGGATGGCTCGTGGGTGTTCCGTGAATGGGCTCCTGGCGCGACGAGGATATACCTGGTCGGTGGTTTCAACAACTGGAAACGCACCTCCAGTTATGCCCTGCATCCGTGCGGAAGCGGAAATTGGGAGATTACCGTTCCGGAGATGTTCCTTCATCACGGGGATCTGTATAAACTGTATGTTGAATGGCCCGGAGGTGGCGGGGAGAGACTTCCCGCATACACGACGCGCGCCGTGCAGGACCCGTCCACGAAGATTTTTTGCGCCCAGGTCTGGGACCCGGAAGAACCTTATGTGTGGAAGCACAAGTCTCCGGGATGCCGGCCGCATCCGTTTATATATGAGTGCCATATCGGCATGAGCTCCGAGCAGGAGAAGGTAGCGTCGTTTGATGATTTCCGCACCGGAGTGTTGCCCCGAGTGGCTGCCCTCGGGTATGATACAATTCAGATAATGGCGCTGCAGGAGCATCCTTATTACGGCTCTTTCGGCTATCAGGTGTCCAATTTCTTTGCACTGAGTTCGCGTTTCGGGACTCCGGAGGAGTTTAAGAGACTGGTCGATGAGGCTCATTCGCGTGGCATCTCGGTCGTCATGGACATCGTGCATTCGCACAGTGTTGACAATGAGGCTGAGGGATTGTCGCGCCTTGACGGCTCCGATGACCTGTATTTCTATTCCGGACCGCAGGGACACCATCCTGCATGGGGGTCGCGTTGTTTCGATTATGGCAAGGACGAGGTGAAGTATTTCCTGTTGTCCAATTGTAAATATTGGATGGAGGAATATCATGTGGACGGGTTCCGCTTTGACGGGGTGACCAGCATGATTTATTGGGACCACGGGCTTGGAAAGGATTTTGTCGGGTATGACAGGTATTTTGACGGGGGAGTGGATGAAAATGCCGTGACATACCTCGGCCTTGCTAACATGCTCATCCATGAGCTGAACCCTTCGGCATTTACGATTGCTGAGGATGTCAGCGGTATGGCTGGTCTTGCGGCTCCGTTTGAGGCAGGGGGTGTCGGGTTTGATTTCCGCATGGCCATGGGGATTGCCGATCACTGGATAAAGTGGATAAAAGAGCGTTCCGACGAGCAGTGGAGCCCGGGTGAGATTTGGTACGAGCTGACAAATAAGCGCGCGGACGAGAAGACGATCAGCTATGCCGAATGCCATGATCAGGCCCTTGTGGGAGATAAGACGCTGATTTTCCGCCTTATGGACAAGGAGATGTATTTCTCGATGAATACAGGCTCACGCAATCTCATAGTGGACCGTGGGATAGCTTTGCATAAGCTTATACGTCTCGTCACGGCTGCAACGGCGGGGGACGGCTATCTGAATTTCATGGGCAATGAGTTCGGCCACCCCGAATGGATAGATTTCCCTCGTGAGGGCAACGGATGGTCGTTTAAATACGCCCGTCGCCAGTGGTCGCTCTCCGAGCCGGATTATCTGAGATATAAATACTTGCAGAATTTTGACTCCGATATGGTCCGCCTGCTGAAGGAGGAGGGGGTGCTGGAGGAGCGTCCGTCATTGCTTAGAGCCGATGAGGAAAAGAAAATATTGATTTTCAAGAGGAAAAATTATATATTTGCTTTTAACTTCCACTGCGAAGGCTCTTTTGCGGATTACGGCTTTGCCGCACCCGGGGGAGAATATGAAGTAGTCCTCGACTCCGACGAAAAGAAATACGATGGCTTTTCGCGGATAAATCTGCACGAGCGCCATGCGACGACCGATTCGTCGTTGTATCTCTACTTGCCTTCAAGGTGTGCGTTGGTGCTGAAGAGATTGTAAGAACATAACCCGATATTGCCATGGCTTTTTTGAAATTCAACAAGTCAGAACTCGTCAACCTGTCCTACTCCTTGAGGCGGGAGATCATCCTTGCCAACAAGACCGGCGCGTACTGCAACACTTCTATCGTGACCTGCAACACCCGCCGCTACCACGGGTTGCTGGGTGTCCCGATTGACCATTTCGAGGGAGGGAAGTATCTTCTGCTGTCCTCCCTGGACGAGAGCCTGATACTTGAAGGGAAGCAGTTCAATCTCGGCATCCACTGCTATGGCGACATCTATGAGCCGAGGGGCCATAAATATATCGTGGACTTCAGCGGCGACCCCGTACCCGCCATCACATACAAGGTCGGAAGCATCGTCTTCCGCAAGAGCATCGTCCTGGCTCAGGACAACGACCAGGTACTCATCAAATTCGAACTGCTCAGCGCCCCCTCCGTCGTCACGCTGCAGCTCAAGCCCTTCCTGGCATTCCGCAACATTCACGCCCTGACTTCACAGAACACAGTAGCCCGCACGGCCTTCAGGGAAATTGACAAAGGCGTCTCTTTCAACATGTACGACGGCTTTCCGGACCTCAACCTGCAGTTCAGCGCCAAAACTGAATACAGACACTCTCCCTGCTGGTACAACGGCATCACCTACTCCGACGAATACCGCCGCGGCTACGACTGCCGCGAGGACCTTTTCGTCCCCGGCTGCTTCGAGGCCCGCATGAAAGAAGGCGACACCCTCGTCTTCTCGGCCTCAGTCAATGAGATCCAGGCTTCCCGCCTCAAAGGACGCTTCACCGCTGCGGCATCCAAAGCCGGAAAAATCAACTCTTTCCACGACCTGCTCGTACATCAGGCCGACCTGCTGATTCGCTGCCGCGGAGGGCGGAAACGCATCACCGCAGGCTTCTCCTGGCTATACACAGGCCTGCTCCGTGAAAGCATCATCGCACTGCCCGGACTCACCCTCTTCGGCAAAAACGATCCCGCCGAATTTGAAGAGATACTTGACAATCTCATAGCGGACGAGCAGGAACGCCTGTTCCGCCGCACCACCCAGGTAGAGGCCCCACTGGCTCTGACTACATCAATACAACAATATATCCTCTACACCGGTGATTCACGCCATGTATGGGAAAAATACGGCGACACCCTCAAGCGCATTCTCGAGAGCTACCTCCCCGGTGTACGCCGTGAGGTCACCATGCACCCCAACGGCCTCCTCTGGGCACAGATGGACGGAGTGGCCCTGTCATGGATGAATGCCTACATTGACGGACATCCCGTCACCGAACGTCCCGGCTATCAGATCGAGACCAACTCATTCTGGTACAATGCCATCTGCTTCGCACTTGATATGGAGGAGCGCTACGCGTCCCGCCGTTCGGCCTTCTTCCGCAAGTGGAGCGGCATCCGCAAACTCATAGAAGACAACTTCCAGAATACATTCTGGAATCCTGACGCCGGCTATCTTGCCGACTACGTGGACGGATACGGGCAGAACATGGACCTGCGTCCAAACCAGCTGTTCGCCGTTGCGCTTTATTATTCTCCCGTGGATGACGAGATTGTCCGCGAGGTCATGCGTGTGGTGGACATGGAACTTATTACCCGTCGCGGCATCCGCACCCTTTCCCCGAGGGATGTGAAATACAGGGGAGTCTATGAAGGCTCCCAGAGGGACCGTGACCTAGCCTACATGAACGGATGTGCGTGGCCTTATCTTCTGGCCGTGTACGTATATGCTTGCTTCAGGATGGCCGGACACCGGTTCAGCAAGAGGGTTCGCTGGCTGATAGAAGGCATATACGAGGATCTTGGCAAGCACGGCGTCGGCGCCTTCTCCGAACTGTACGATGGAGATCCGCCTCACGAGCCGCATGGCGCCATATCGTCAGCCTTGTCCACCGGGGCTCTGTTGACTATCGATTATCTTATGCAGAAAAACAAGGAGGAGGAATAGATATATGAGGGTTCTTATGTTCGGCTGGGAGTTTCCGCCGCATATCGCCGGAGGATTGGGAACAGCCTGCTATGGTATAGTCAAAGGACTCGCCTATAACGGAGTTGAAACCATTTTCGTAATGCCGTCGGCATCCGGAGACGAAGACCAGAGTGTCGCATACATTATCAACGCATCAGACGTTGCGGTGGAGTCTGTATCCACCGATGTCGACGAATTCCTGGACAAAGTCCGGTTCGTGCACATCGGCACCAACATGGTGCCCTATCTGGACCCTGAAGAGTTCAGCGAGATGGTCGAGAACGAACGTCGCCGCCAGCTCAAGGATCTCAGCGTCAGCTATGGCCAGAAATACAAGTTCTCCGGAAAATACGGAGCCAACCTCATGGAAGAGGTCGCCCGCTACGCCATGGTGGGCGGTACCATAGCCATGCAGCATGCAGACGAATTTGACGTCATACATGCCCATGACTGGCTTACATACTACGCCGGCATTGCGGCCAAAGAGCTCAGCGGCAAGCCTCTTGTCGTGCATGTGCATGCCACTTCATTCGACAGGGGCAGCGCCGATCACATTGATACGCGTGTTTTTGAGATTGAACGCAGGGGGATGGAAGCCGCCGACAAGGTCGTGGCTGTCTCCGATCTCACCCGCAACATCGTTATAAACAAGTATGGTATCTCGCCGGACAAGGTGGTGACGGTCCACAATGCCGTGGACTTCAGCGGCCGTGGAGAGATGACGGTGGAGAAGGGCGTGAAAGAGAAGGTCGTCACGTTCCTTGGACGTATTACCTTCCAGAAAGGTCCTGAATATTTCATCGAAGCCGCTGCCAAGGTCTTGAAACGCACCCGCAACGTACGTTTCGTAATGGCCGGAAGCGGTGACATGATGAACCGTTCCATCCGTCACGTGGCCCGTCTTGGCATTTCTGACAGATTTCATTTCACCGGCTTCCTGCAGGGCGCGGACGTTCATAAGATGTTCGCCCTGTCGGATGTGTACATCATGCCCTCGGTCTCAGAGCCCTTCGGCATATCCCCGCTCGAAGCCATGCGCACCAACGTACCTTCCATCATATCCAGGCAGTCCGGCGCGGCCGAAGTGCTTTCATATGCATTCAAGGTCGATTTCTGGGATGTCGACGCCATGGCGGATGACATCTACGCACTTCTCAACTATCCCGCCCTTGCCTCCTTCGCCGCCAAGGCGGGCTATGACGAAGTGAATACTCTCAAGTGGAACAACGCCACAGCTAAACTCAAGAAAGTGTACGAATCAGTATTTAAATAATCACACACCATGAAAAAGAGCATCTGTCTGTATTTTCAGGTTCACCAGCCGGCCAGGCTAAGGCTATACAGGTTTTTCGATATAGGCAAGGATTCACACTACTACGATGACTTCGCCAACAGGACTATTCTCCGCAGGATAGCCCGCAAGTGTTACCTTCCCATGAACGCCCAGCTCCTTGAACAAATCCGCAAGGGCAAGGGCAAGTTCAAGGTGGCATTCTCCATATCCGGCTCTGCCCTTGAGCAGTTTGAACGGTATGCTCCGGAGGTGATTGCAAGTTTCCGCGACCTTGCCCGGACGGGCTGCGTTGAATTCCTCTGCGAGACATATTTCCACTCTCTCGCATCCCTGGGTTCGCAGCCTGAATTTGAGCATCAGGTCACGAAACACAAGGTCGCCATCGAGCGGTTGTTCGGTGTCACTCCGACCGCTTTCCGCAATACCGAGCTCATTTACTCCGATGCCATCGGGGCTAAAGTATATGAGATGGGTTTTGACACCATGCTCACCGAGGGCGCCCGCCATATCATGGGATGGAAGAGCCCTGACTACGTCTATACTAATGCCGTGCAGCCGGGGCTGAAACTTCTTCTGAGAAACTACAACCTCAGCGACGATATCGCTTTCAGATTCTCGGACAGAGGATGGTCAGACTGGCCGCTCACTACCGAGAAATATCTCACATGGCTCAAACAAAGCGCCGACAAAGGCGACATAATAAACCTCTTCATGGACTATGAGACCTTCGGCGAGCATCAGGATGCATCCAGCGGAATCTTCGAATTCATGAAGGCGCTGCCTGATATAGTCGCCAAAGACAAGACATTCGAGTTCGTCACTCCTTCCGAGGCGACCCGCAAACATGCACCTGTAGCTTCTCTTGAAGTATCTGACCCCATCTCATGGGCCGACGAAGAACGCGACCTCACTGCATGGCTTGGCAATGACCTTCAGCAGGATGCTTTCAACAAGGTCTACGGGCTCACTGAGAAACTCGCGATAGCCGGGGACCCGATTCTCTGGGAGGATTTCGGCCACCTGCAGGAAAGCGACCATTTCTATTACATGTGTACCAAATTCTTCTCCGACGGAGAAGTCCATAAATATTTCAATCCCTACGACACCCCCTACGAGGCATTCATCAACTATATGAATGTACTGTCCGATTTCATGGCCCGGCTCGATGACGCCGTCGCTGCGCGCGATATAAAGGATACCGTAGTCAAGGAGACCTCCGCACCGCGCCCCGTGCGCAAAGCTGCTTCCGGTAAAAAACCGGTCGCGAAGAAAAAGTAAACTAGACATACAATGAGTAAACAGCTTATCTCTCCGGACTATTTGTTCGAAGTCAGTTGGGAAGTGTGCAACAAGGTGGGCGGCATCTATACGGTCATTGCGACCAAGTCGCTTTTCCTGAAGTCCCAGCTCAAGAGACATCATATTCTGATCGGTCCTGACGTGTGGATGAACACCGAGAGCAATCCCGATTTCATCGAAGATCAAAACCTTTATCGTTCCTGGAGACTCCGTGCCCTCGGTGAGGGCCTGAGGGTCCGTGTAGGCCGGTGGAACGTACCCGGTAAACCGACGGCCATACTTGTGGAACACAAGCAGTTCCTGCCTCAGGAAAATGATATCCTGACCGGTTTCTGGGAGCAGTTCGGAGTCGATTCCCTCTCCGGTAACTGGGACTACAAGGAGGCGGCCCTGTTCGGCTATGCCGCGGGCAAGGTGATTGAGAGTTTCTGCTCCTTCAACCTCAGTTATTCCGACAAGGTAGTAGCCCAGTTCCATGAGTGGCAGACCGGTGCCGGACTACTCTACCTGAAATCCGCCAAGGTCCCCGTCGCCACCGTATTTACCACCCATGCCACCGTCGTGGGGCGCTGCCTTGCAGGCAACAATCTGCCCCTGTATGATGACATGGACTCCTACGATGGCGATGAAAAAGCTCACCAGTTCAACGTTATTTCCCGTCATTCGCTCGAAAAGCAATCAGCCCGCAATGCTGACATCTTCACCACGGTCAGCGGCATCACGGCCCGTGAATGCGGTCATTTCCTTGGCCGTCCGGTGGATGTGGTGACCCCCAACGGTTTTGAAAACAGCTTCACGCCCTCATCTGACGAAGAATACCACACAAAACATTTGGCGGCCCGCAAGAGGCTGGCGGAAGTGGCGACGGCCATGTCGGCCGAGGAAGTCGCTCCTGATGCGATCTTCATCGGCATAGGCGGACGCTATGAATACCGCAACAAGGGTATCGATGTTTTCCTTGACGCCCTCGACAAAATCAACCGGAGCGGCTACTCCGGAAAGAGTATTCATGCCTTCATCATGATCCCATCGGGACACTCCGGCCCGGATATGGCTCTCGTGGAGAAGCTCTCCGGCCGTGGCGATGCCTCCTATCGGACACAGACATCACACGTGCTGATGAATCCCGAATATGATGTCATTACACATCGCTTCAAAGACCTGGATTTCGTCAACAATATAGGCGACAAAGTCAAGGTCTACTTCATCCCGTCCTACCTCAACGGCAACGACGGCGTGTTCAACATGAAATATTACGATATCCTCTGCGGACTTGACCTGGCCCTGTTCCCTTCGTATTATGAACCGTGGGGCTACACTCCGCTGGAGGCTCTTGCATTCTCCGTGCCTACGCTCACCACGAGTCTTGCCGGATTCGGCCTGTGGGTGCGCGACCACTACTCCAAAAAACATCCCGGCATCACCGTTCTCGACCGCAACGACTCCAACTACTTCGAGGTAGTCGACGGAGTGTCGAAACGTGTGCTGGAGATTGCCGGTCTGACCAGCGAAAAACGTGATACCTATCGAAAGAACGCCAGGGAGGTGGCATCGATCGCCCTCTGGGAGAATCAGATCGTTTACTACAAGGAAGCCTACTCCGAAGCCATCGCAAAGCTTGAGGCCCGAAAGGAACAGCTTCCCAAAACACATGACAAGACAATGCAATACATCAAATCAGACGTAAATACACCGGGTTGGAGGAGTGTCCTCGTCACCCGCCACCTTCCTGACAATCTTGCCGGACTCGAAAGGCTCTCCAAGAACCTCTGGTGGTGCTGGAACGAGAGCGCCAAAGAGCTTTTTAAAGTAATCGACCCTGCAATATGGCATAAGTCAGGGCACAATCCACTGGTCGTTCTGGATACGGTATCACTTTCAAGATTCAAGCAGCTCTCCGACGATGCCTCGTTCCTTGCCAAGGTGGATGCCGTGATGAACGAGTTTGACGAGTATATGTCCGCAAAGAAAGAGCGTACGTCTCCCTCCGTGGCATATTTCTGCATGGAATACGGACTTGATACCTCGCTGAAGATATACTCCGGAGGCCTCGGTATTCTCGCAGGAGACTACCTCAAGGAGACCTCGGACATGAATGTCAATCTATGCGCTATCGGCTTCCTGTACCGCTACGGCTATTTCACACAGGTGATGTCGGCCCAGGGCTATCAGGTGGCCAAATACGATGCCCAGGACTTCACAAAGATTCCCGCTACGCCGGTGCTCGACGCTGACGGCAACTGGGTCACCACATCCGTGGCGTTCCCGGGTCGCAATGTCACCGCTCGTCTATGGAAAGTGGAAGTAGGACGCACAGATCTCTTCCTAATGGATACGGACTATGAAGCCAATATCCCCGAAGACCGCGAGATCACATATCACCTCTACGGCGGCGATTGGGAGAACAGGCTCAAGCAGGAATTCCTGCTCGGCGTCGGCGGTATCCGTGCCCTTCGCAAACTTGGCCTCAATCCTGAGATTTATCACTGCAATGAAGGTCATGCTGCATTCATCGGACTTGAGAGGCTCCGCGAATACATCCAGAATGACAACCTCGCTTTCCCCGAGGCGCTCGAAGTTGTGAGGGCGTCATCCTTGTTTACCACCCACACTCCTGTCCCCGCAGGACACGATGCCTTCGACGAAGGCCTTCTCCGCAAGTATATCGGCCATTATCCTCAGCGCCTGAAGATAGACTGGAACACCCTCATGGCCCTCGGCAAAGACCATCCGGAAAACATTTCCGAGAAATTCTCTCTGTCCAA
>JAFZPY010000001.1 GCA_017552475.1 Bacteroidales bacterium
GGCCCGCGTTCAGGACGGGGTCCCGCATTTAGCCGCAAAGTCCGAGTAACTATATAGGCAAGGACACGTGGCGATATCAAAGAGCGACTTCCAAACCTTCTTCCGGAAAGATGAACCGAACAGCATGAAGTCATCCCAGCACACCTTCATGGACAAGAGTTCCATGGTAGAAATCTTTTCGGCAGAGACGGAAGCGGTCGCATCCGATGGCGCAGCGGCGATTCGCCGGGCGATATCAGCGAAATGGCGGTAGTCGGCCGCGATGGACGAGATCTTGCCATTGACTCTGGTGACGATCCAGGAGGCATGGTCGGAGCTTTCCATACCGTGTAAGTGTGTTTGGTTTCCGTAAATATAGGTAATTATCAAGAAAAACGGACAGAGATGCAAAAAATTCCATAAAAAATTTGGAGTATCAAAAAAAAGCAGTACCTTTGTAATCCCGAAAGGGAAACGCGGAAATAGCTCAGTTGGTAGAGCACAACCTTGCCAAGGTTGGGGTCGCGAGTTCAAGTCTCGTTTTCCGCTCAACATGAGAGACAGCCGACAGGTTGTCTCTTTTTTTGCATATAACAGCCACAAAAATACACAAAAGTGTTGCAGAGAAGATAAAAATTCTTAATTTTGCGAGAAACGAAAGCAATTCACAATATAACTAAACTTATCTTATTCAATCAATAACATGAGATTTCAAATTGTAACCTTTGTTTTCTCGCTCCTGTTCACTTTCAGCGCGTATGCGCAGAACTACACCGTCTCCGGCACAGTCAAGGATAAAGACTCCGGAAAGCCTGTGGAGTTTGCGACCATCGTGCTCGAGTCATCGGAACAGTGGGCCGTGGCCGACGCCAACGGTAAATTCACCATCAAAAACGTACCGGCCGGTCAGAACACCCTCAACGTATCATGTCTCGGATATGTCACCGAGACCAAAAGCCTTAACGTCAGCAGGGATCTTACTGAACTATTCATCCAGCTCGTGGAGGACAACCTCAAACTCGAGAGCGCGATGATCACCGCCCAGGAGAAAGGCAATTCCGCCACCACCTCCAGGACGATCGACAAAAAAGCCCTCGAACACGTGCAAGTCATGAATGTCACCGACATATCAGGCCTTCTCCCTGGCGGCAAGACATCCAGCAGCACCCTCACCAGCGCACAGACTTTCTCCCTTCGCGGAGGCGGCTCGTTCGGCACTGCCGTCGAAGTGGACGGAGTCAGGCTCACCAACAACGCCTCCTTCGGAGGAGCTTCCGGCGTGACGACCAACAACATAGCATCATCCAACGTCGAATCCGTAGAAATCATCACCGGCGTTCCTTCCGTCGAATACGGCGATATGACCTCCGGCGTCGTCAGGATAAACACACAGAGGGGTAAGACACCCTGGGCCGTGACAATGTCTACAAGCCCGATGACCAAACAGGTCTCTGTAAGCAAGGGTTTCGGTCTCGGCACCACCAGGAGCGGCGCCTCACTTGGTGTCCTCAACACCTCTGTCGAATACACCAGGTCCATCTCCAACAAGATGTCGCCCTACTCCTCCTACGACCGTAAACAAATCAACCTCACATACAGCCGCCAGATCGCGGAAGGCTATTTCCACAACAAACCTCTCCGCATCACGGCGGGCATAACTGGCAATCTCGGCGGAAGCGACAACAAAGCCGACCCGGACCGCCTTATTGAAAGCTTCTCCATCGGCAAGGACAACGCAGTCCGCGCCAACCTCACCGCCAACTGGCTGCTCAGCAAGAAATGGATCACCAACATTGAACTGCTCGCATCGGCAAGCTACGGTGACAAGAAATCAAGGGCACGCTCACGCTACTCCGAATCCATCAGCAGCGTATCCATGCATGCTACGGAAGAAGGCTACTATATGGGCGCACCCTGGGTGGAAGGCGGCGAAAATCTTGCCGTCCTCATTGACCCGGGCATCTGGTACAACACGATGGGATACGACGACAAGCCGCTCAATACCAGACTCTCACTCAAAGCCAACTGGGCCCGCAACATCGGCAAAGTCAACAATAAAGTCAAAGTGGGCGTAGACTGGACAGCAGACAAGAACTTCGGTATCGGCACCTACGCGGAAGAGCCGGCCACCGCACCTTCATGGCGAGAGTACAACTTCCGCAACGTCCCCACAATGTCCAACGTTGCCGCCTATATTGAAGACAACTTCATGTTGCAGACGGGCCTTGACTCCCGCCTCAACATCATCGCCGGTATCCGCAACGACAACACCGTCATCCCCGGCTCGGCGTACGGAGTCACTTCCAGCATCTCGCCGCGATTCAACATGAAGTGGACGGCCTTCACCGAGAAGACCCATGGCAACAGCTTCCTGAAAGAGCTCTCCATACGAGCAAGCTGGGGCGTAGCTGCCAAACAACCCTCCTACGGCGTTCTCTACCCTCAGCCCGGCTACTCCGACCTCGAGGTATTCCGGTCCACCGCATCATCCACCAACACCGTCTACCAGGCATACTACATGATACCCCAGAGCGTAGTCTACAACCCTGACCTCAAATGGCAGCGCGACCATCAGAGCGAAGTCGGCATTGACATGAATCTCGGCGGCGCACGCATCTCGCTGGCAGCCTACTACAACAGGACTATCGGCGCCTACAGCGAAATCGCAAACTACAAGCCCTTCTCCTACGAATTCACCGGCCCCACTGCCGTCCAGGGACTCGCAATCCCCGCAGAAAACAGGAGCTACACCATCAGCTCCGACGGAATCGTCACAGTACATGACAAGACAGGCGCACTTCCCTCAATCACGGTCGAGAGCACGACCAGACGCCAGTTCATCCCCGAATACACCGAAGACAATGACGACAACCCCGTCACCCACGCCGGCTTGGAATGGGTAATCGATTTCCCCCGCATCGCCCCTCTCAACACCACCATCCGTCTCGACGGTAACTACACCATGACACACTCCGTCTACTGCGACATTCTCCCCTACTACCTCAACAACCGCATGTCCGCAGACGGTTCCCTCCTTAAATATATAGGATGGTATTACGGCGGGCACAACACCTCCAACGGCTCTATGAGCAGCGCTGCCAAGGCCAACGTCACCATCACCACCAATATCCCCAAAGTCAGGATGATTGTCTCCCTCAAGGTGGAGAGCAACGTATTCACCACCTCCAGGACGCTCAGCGAAAGGGCCGACGGTTCTGCCAGAAGCTATGTCCTCGCAGACCGCACCGATCCCCTTTCATATATAGAAGGAAAATCAATCTACGACGAGGAGGGCTACACCGTGTTCTTCCCCGAGAGCTACAGCACAATCGATGACCCCGCCACACAGATCCCCTATCTCGAGAAACTCAAATGGGCCAAGGAAAACGATCCTGAACTCTACACGGACCTTTCCAACCTCTACATTACCAACACCTCGGAGAACTACACCTACATGAAAGAGCGCCTCTCCTCCTCATTCAGCGCCCACTTCAGTGTCACCAAAGAAATCGGCAACATGGCCTCGATCTCATTCTATGCCAACAACTTCGTCAACCTCCAGAACCGTATGTGGTCATCCCGTACAAAGTCCTGGATCACGATGAACCCGTCGGTTTACTACGGACTCACTCTCAGACTCAAATTCTAATACGTACTCATCATGAAAAAGATTTTCAGCATCCTGACGCTCGCAGCCATATTGCTCCTTTCTGCTTCATGCGAAAAGAGAGAACGGCAGGAACCTGTCTCAATAAAGATACAGCTTCAGTTCGAGGAAGCCGCCTTTACGGTGGAAGGCATTACCGTCACCCTTTCCGATGCCGGTGAGACCACCTCATACGAACAGACCACCGACAACTCCGGCGCAGCCACATTCATGGTCCCCGCCGGCAACTACAAGGCTACCGCCGTCTACAAGATTGCACCGCAGGACGGTGAGCGAATCGCATACAACGGCCGCGCCAACGAGATTGTAGTCAAGCCGACGTCAGGAGGCTCCGCCCCTTTCCTGATCAATCTTCTCAAGGTCGTCAGTCAGCAGGTGATCATCAAGGAGGTCTACAACGCCGGCTGCCTCTCTGCCGACGGGCAGGGTTCATACGCCTCTGACCAGTACTTCGTCATCTACAACAACTCCGCAGAAGATGCCGACGCCTCCAACCTCGTATTCGGCATCACCGATCCTTACGAGAGTTACTCAGCGAACGCATACTACGACGAGGGCGGCAATCTCCTCTACGAGCACGAGAGCTGGATTCCCGCAGGCGGCGCCCTGTGGTGGTTCAAGGAAGAGCACATCATCCTTCCTCCGTACTCACAGATAGTTATAGCCGTATCCTCGGCGACCAACCACACAGCAGTCAACCCCAACTCCGTTGACCTCAGCAAGGCCGAATACTACTGGATGTGCAACGTAGGTCTCGGGCAGATGTATGACAGGGCGAGGAAATATGCCGTGGACGACAATATCCCCCAAAGCCACTATCTGACCGGTAAAGCCTTCGCCATGACGCCGTCAGGATGGCCTTTCTCGACCGCCTCTCCCGCATTCTTCCTTGGCAGGATGCCGAGGGCGGAAGCAGAAGCGCTCTGTCTGGATTCGGACAATTATGACAAAACGCTCGGTGCCATGTTCACTTGCATAAAATTCCCAAAGGCAAACATCGTGGACGCACTGGAAATATGGACCAAAGGCAATGAAGAACGCAGCCACGGCCGCTTCTCCGCCGACGTCAATTCCAACTACGTCTCCCTCGCCACGGCCCTCGGCTACAGCGTCTATCGCAACGTCGACAAGGAAGCCACTGAGGCCCTCCCTGAAAACGCAGGCAAGCTCGTCTACAACTATGCCGACGGCACGGACGACGTGGAAGGCACGACAGACCCTTCAGGCATTGACGCTGAAGCATCCATCGCAAACGGTGCACATATAATCTTCTCCGAAACCAACGACTCTTTCATCGACTATCATCAGAGGAAGGTCGCAACCCTTAAGAAATAATTACCATGAAGTTCTATATACTTACAATATCTGTCCTTCTTCTGGGCACAGCCGCATCAGTATCGGCCGAAGACAAGGACAATTACCGGGACTTTGATTTCGTAAAGAGCACGACCCCTTATCTGAACCTGTCCAACCCCGCCGCGCTCGCCGCCTGGGACGGCAAGATCTCCAAAGCCACCGTCAATTTCGACAAAGACAACGGCGGGCTGACATCGCTTGTCCAGTCCGAAAACAGTTATAAGGTCGGTGCCGGGACAGAGTCCTTCTATCGTACATCCGACCGCATCGCCTTCCATGGAGGCATCAACTGGTACTACACCCAGGGCAGAAACATGGGCGGACAGATCCTTCTGGACCCCGACTACAACCCTGTCAACTTCCTTGAGACCGGGACGGACACCCGCGGCGTCAGGAAGAGAGAATCCTATTCGCTCCTCGGCGAGATGAGCTACAGCTTCTCCGACCGCTGGGCCGCAGGTATCGCATTCCACTACGACGCCCTTGACCAGACCAAAATCAAAGACCCCCGCTTCTCTACAGACTGGACAGACCTATCTTTAGTCGCCGGTACCACCTTCCGTCCTTCCGACGGCCTTATGCTGGGAGTGTCGGCATTCTACAGAAATACCCTTGAAAAAATCCAAGCCGGCATATACGGCCCTACTGACAAGCAGTACTTCCTTGAGGCCGACAGGGGCGGATTCTTCGGCACCGTATTCGAGCTCGTCGGCGACCACGGCTTCCTGACGACAAAGGGCAACCGACCCATGGACAATACCTTCTTAGGAGGGGCAGTCCAGGCCGTAATCGGAGGAGTCTTCTCCAACGAACTCACCTTCAAATACCGCAACGGCTACTATGGCCGCAAATCCAGCGGCACAGCCGTCTTCTACGAGTTTGACGGGGCTGAAATCCGCTATGACGGAGCACTCACCCTTCCCGTGGGCAGCAACATCCACAAGGTGACCCTGTCCGCCTCCTACAGCAAGCTCGCCAACAGCGAAAACTCCTTCAACTTCGTCACCCCTCTCGGAGGTGTCACCGTGGTCGAGTATACCGGAGAGAGCTACATCTATGACGAGACCGTGACAGACGGAGCCCTCGGATACGTGTGGTATCACAATGTCAGCGGGAATCATCCGGACCTTACCCTCGGAGCGAATGTATCATTCCACTCCAAGAAACAGGCGACCAGTATCTATCCGTTCTACAGGAATCACAATGTATCCCAGGTTGACGCAGACATCTATTGCATCAAGAGTTTCGACCTTCGCAAGTCCAAGTTCGTCGTAGAAGCGCACGGTCTCTGTCACACCGGATACGGAGATGCACGGGATGACGGTGAATACACCCATGCCTCATACACCATCCTCAAGAGCTTCGACACATGGCTCGACTGGCAGTACGAGTATGAGACCGCAAAACGCGCCGGAGCCGCCCTTGCATTCAAATGGGAATTCCCGCGCCCGTCCGGAGCCGTTCCCTACATCAAGGTCGCCGACACATTCCAGTCTCTCCTGAAGAAGCCCGAGTTCGTCCCCGGACGCACCCGCAACACCGCATCAATAACCCTCGGAATCAATTTCTGATCCGAGGGGTACGATAAATAAATATTGTTTTCTGCAAGAGTCTATTGCTCCGGAACATACACGGTCTCGCCGTGTTCGCGGGCGACAGACTCTTTCCATTTGTCGGTGTAGCCGGGGTTGGTCAGACCCGCGGGGGTGCCGGTGTTGTAGTCGGAGTGTTTGAAGGTGCCGTCTGGATTCTGGGCCTTGACGTTGCCGTCAATGTATTTGATTAGGAGGGTTTCTTCGAGTTTGACCCAGTTGGCAAACTGACGGTCCGCGGTGTTGACGGAGTAGTCTGTGAGGTATTTGCGCACTTTGGCGAGAGGGTCGTTGGGAATATGGGCGACGCTGCCTTTGCGCTCGGCCTTGGCGAGGCGGTCCTGCAGTTTGTAGGCGATGGTGTTGTAGATGGAGAGGGCCGTGCTGTCGGCGGTGAAGATGGCTGATTTCATCTGGTCATTCTCAAAGTCGTCGATTTCCTTGCGCACGTAGGGAGCCATGACATTATACATCTTGTAGCAGGCGTTGGCGATGCGGTTGTTGATCCAGAATGAGGATGTGGGGGAATAGTGAAGGATGTCGCCGTTGCCGACGCGGAAGCATTCGGGCACCTTGTCGGTATTGGAATATATAGGTGTGAGGTATGAGGTGGCCGCATCGTCGGTACCGAACCAGAGGAGGCCTCCGATGATGTCGGGAAGGTAGGGACGTGCCTGGGCGACGAACCAGAAGCCGGTCTGCTGGGTGGCGATGGCGCGCTCGTTGGCGTATTCCTTGCCGTCGTGGGAGAAGTGCATGGGACGCCAGCGGTAAGGGAGGGCATTGCCACCGGCGCCGATGTCCTGTGTCATGTCCATGGGGGTGCCTTCGAAGTGGTCGCGCATGACGTCGGCTACGTCCTTGACGCTGATTTTATGGGGAGGACGGATGAAAAGAGGCATCTCGTCATCGAGCTTGTAGCCCATGACGAAGTCAATCCATGAGTAGGCGTCTTTGGTGACCATGTCGCCGTCGTTGTCACGGTAGGTGAACCAGCCGTTGGAGAGGATGTTGAATGCACTCCAGACGCGGGCTTCGCAGGCACGGGCGCCGCTGAAGTCAAGGGGACAGTAGGCGTCGCGGAAGCTGAATTCGCTGTCTGCGCCGTCGAAATAGCCTTTGCGGCGGGCAAATTTGATGACATCCTTGGCATATAGGCAGTTGGCGGGGTCATTGAGAGGGAAGGTGGTGATGCGGCACTGGTTGGCATGGGCGCAGATGTAGCCGTCGGGGATGCGGCGGGCCACCCAGACGATGCCTTTGTTGACGTTGGTGCCGTTTTTCATGAGAGTGCCCTTGCCAATGAGGTCCATTATCCAGGCTTCGTTCTTGTCGGCAATGGAGAAGGTCTCGCCGGAAGAGGCATAGCCGTATTCGTTGGCAAGGTCGACGATGACATCGATGGCTTCACGGGCTGTTTTAGCTCTCTGGAGCGCTATATATATAAGGGAGCCGTAGTCGATGCCGCCTTTGCGGTCAACAAGCTCTTCACGGCCGCCCCAGGTAGTCTCTGCAATGATGAGCTGGTGCTCGTTCATGTTACCGACGGTCTTGTAGGTGTGACCAACCTGTGCGATGTCGCCGAGATACTTGTATGTATCCCATTCAATGACGCGCAGGGGCGAGCCGGCGACATGGTCGGAGGAAGGCTGGAAATACAGTTCTCCATAAAGGAGATGCGAGTCCGCCGCATAGGAGACGATGTTGGAACCGTCAACGCTGGCGCCCTTGGTGATAATTACGTTGGTGCAGGCATCGGCAGTGGTGTGCATGGACAAAGCCGCGATACCGGCTATCGCAAGAAGGACCTGTGTTCTCATCTTTTGCTCTTTTGTTTTATTTGTTTATTTTTGTGTACAAATCTATGAATTTTTTTGTTGGTATGAAACACCTTCTGACCCGCCTGGCCGCGGCATTGTCCGTGATGGCGGCATTAATGTCGTCCGCGCATGCCCAAAACCCGCCGCAATCGCCGGAAGAAGAGTAGAAACAGCTCCTCGAATACATAGACAAAGAGGTACAGCGCTTATCCAAGTCGCTGTCTCTGGAATATTGGCAGGAGTTCTATGTGGACTCAACGCTGAATCATGACCTGCATGCCCTGCGGGACGAGATGAAGACCCTCCAGACAGCCAAGGTCGGCAATGTGGACATCTACCAGAAGGTGCAGGACAAATGGTACCAGCAGATATATGACACCTACCACCGCTTCCTCAATGAAGACCAGTGGAAAAAATACCTCAAATCAGGAGCGGCGCGCGAGCAGAAAGCACGCGACAAGAGAAGGGCTTCTGAAGGAAAATAACTATATTTGCAGGATTAATCATTTCAAAGAATGAAAGAAGCAATAGAACGGATATTAGCCGAGCTTGACTCCCTTCAGGCAAAGAGCCACAAGGAAGTCGAGGACGCAAGGGTGCGTTTTCTCGGCAAGAAAGGTGAGATCACACAATTGTTCGAAGAATTCAGGGGATGCGCTCCCGAACTTAAGCGAGAATTCGGCCAGAAACTTAACGACCTCAAAAAGGCCGCTACGGCCAAGATAGAGGAGCTGAAAGACGCAGCCGAGGCACAGCAGGAGGCATCCGCACC
>JAFZPY010000021.1 GCA_017552475.1 Bacteroidales bacterium
GCCACAGAACTGGGGCTCGGTTCTTGTTACCTTGAATCCCCCACGCTCGCCTTTAACGTACCGGCTGTTGCTGAAGCAGCAAAGATCCCGGAGGGAGCACAGCCGCAGGCAGTTATCGTGTTCGGATACACGGATGATAACAGCCCGCATAAAGAATACGAAAGCAATCCTACCAACATCGTGTATATCAGATAAAATGAATAAGCGCCTGCGACCTCATTGAAGCGAGACCGCAGGCGCAGTTTTTTTATAGCTTTTTGCAGTAGTCGAGGCTGATCCAACCAGCGCCGGACTTGAGCTTTCCCCAGCCGCTGCCGGAGCCCTGTCCGGACTGTACGGCGACGACGGTGAACACGCCTTTCCCGGTGAACTTGCCGGTCTTGGCATTGTTGGTGCCGGGACCGGTGCGGATGTTCAGGTCAGAAATGCTGACACGGACGAGGAACGGAACCTTTACAGCGATGGGCTCCGGTTCGGACGGCTCCTCGACGGGATTGTCTTCCTTTACCGGATAGACTGGATGCCCATCGGGATCGAACACGAAATAGCCGGGATTGGCGTCGGCGGTCTTCTTGGCATTGGCCAGAATCCGGTATGCGCCTTTCTGCGACTTGGCATCCTCCCATGTCAACCTGACCCGGTAGAATCCGGAGGTCAGCCGTTCCGCAGGCGCGGCAGCGGCATATTTGTCAAAGAAGGCCTGCCCGAAGGCGGCGCGTTTTTCCTGTACGGATGTGCCTTGATCCGCTGGCCGTTCAAACTTCAAAAGCACGGCGTCGGAAGCCTCACGGACAGAGGTCGCGTTCTTCAGCACCTTCAGGATCGCCGGATAGTCCTCGGCCATCTCCTTCAGGAAGAAATCCACCTGCATCTGCCAGTCGCCGACAGATTTACTGACCGAGCGGGCATAGTTGAGCAGGCCCTCTTTCAAGGACCAGAACGTCCACTGGACGAGGCCATACCCAGCCTTGTCTTTGACGAAGTTCGTATAGGAGCCATCATCCACAGCCTTGGTATAGGCCTCGTCGGAGAGGCCCAGCGACTTTTCATAGGTGTTCTGGAGGTTGTTCGAGCGCAGCCCGGACTCCGCCTGCATATTGCCCATCACACCTGCGACACCGTATGGCCAAAGTTCCGCGCATCAATGAACAAGATTTTACCTTTATTTGCATTTTTGCCTTTTCGCATAATCCAAAGTGACACCGGAATAGCTACTGAATAGAACAACTGGGGAGGCAAGGCAACTATGCACTCAACAACATCATCTTCAATCATATTTTTCCGAATGCTGTCTTCTCCAGACGTGGCAGCACTGAGAGAGCCATTTGCAAGCACAGTTCCAGCTACACCACCAACCGGGTTAAGGTGATGGATCATATGCTGCAACCATGCATAGTTTGCGTTACTGGTCGGTGGAATACCATACTTCCATCGAATATCATCTTGTAAACGTTCGCCGCCCCAATCAGATACGTTGAAAGGTGGATTAGCAAGTATGTAGTTCGCCTTCAGCGTTTTATGAAGATCATCATGGAAGGTGTCGGCGTTATGAGCGCCAAGATTTGCTTCGAGTCCACGAATAGCAAGGTTCATCTTTGCAAGTTTCCACGTGGTTGGATTGCTTTCTTGGCCGAAGATAGAAATGTCTCTGATGCTACCTTGATGCTCCTTCACAAAGCGAGCAGACTGACAGAACATACCACCGGAGCCACAGCACGGGTCATAAATCTGGCCGTCAAATGGCTCTATCATTTCAACCAGGGTACGAACAACACAGGAGGGAGTGTAGAATTCACCGCCCAGTTTTCCTTCCGCTGAGGCGAACTTACCGAGGAAGTATTCGTAGACACGGCCCAGCACATCTTTCTCCTGAGCAGCAGAAGTACCAACATCAATGTTGGTGAACAGAGTAACCAGTTCACCGAGCCGCGTCTTGTCCAGTTCTTGCCGAGAATAGTTCTTTGTCAAAACACCTTTAAGGGAATCATTTTCCCTTTCAATGGTCTCCATCGCGGCATCAATAACCTTGCCGATATCCGGGCTGGTGGCGTGTGCACTGATGGTTTCCCAGCGTGCTTCCTTCGGTACCCAGAAGATGTTGTCAGCCAAGTATTCATCACGATCTTCCTCGTCACCGTAGCCCTCAGCTTTCAGGGCGTTGTATTTTTCGGTGAAGGAGTCGGAGACATACTTCAGAAAAATGAGACCAAGCACGACGTGCTTATATTCAGCGGCATCCATGTTGGAGCGCAGCTTATCTGCAGCCTGCCAGAGTTGCTCCTCAAAACCCACGGTAGTAGTTCCTGTTGCCATTTCAGATTTCCTCCATCTTTGTTTCGTTGTATTGTACGGACTGCTCCAGTTTACGGACCCGCCGAATATCATCAGGTTTTTCTGCGTCATCCGGGATCAGCCATGTATTTCCTCTGAGCATGGCCCCCTCAATCCGGCCCTCCTTGCATAGGGTAGTGACGCGTCGTCTGGATATATCCCATTTCTCTGCCATCTGAGTGGTTGTAAGTAATTCCATAGAATCCCTCCCCATACACAATCACACGTCATCAGACTCTATTATATTCCTTGAGAGGAACAATTTCAAGTAGGAGAACGAAATTTTCACAGTTATGAAACAATGAAATGAAAAATGGCGGCATCGGAACTGATCACTCCGGTGCCGCCTCTTTCAGTAAAATCATATTCTCGACCTATCAAAAATAGTAAAATCGTTTTCTCGTTTTCACCCAAATAGTAAAATCGTATTCTCGTTTACCCAAATAGCAAAATCATAGCCGCAACCCTGCCACTTCCGGGCATGTGGATAAGTTCCCGCAGACAGGAAAAGAGGGTCCCCATCACGCGGAGCACAAAGCGCCCCAGTGACGGAAACCCCTTGATTTCAGGCTTTTTCAGGCCCTTCTGGTCAGGAATGTGTTAGTAAACAGACCGTCTCGACATGCGCGCAGCGCGGGAACATGTCGACCGCGCAGGCTCGCACGGCGCGGTAGCCCTCCGCCGAAAACAGCTTCACGTCGCGCGCGAGGGTGGCCGGGTCGCAGGAGACGTAGACGACTCTTTCCGGCGACATGGC
>JAFZPY010000022.1 GCA_017552475.1 Bacteroidales bacterium
TACGAAGTCAGGCTCCTGGTCGAATTCTTTCTGGTTCTGGGGACGGATGAACATGTTGGTCACGAAGTGAGCCTGCCATGCAACCTCCATGATGAAACGCACCTTCATGCGGGTGTCCTTGTTGGCACCGCAGAAACCGTCGACAACGAAGAGTCTCTTCTTGGAAAGCTGCTTCTGGGCGAGCTTCTTGAGGACCTTCCATGTCTTCTCGGTCATCGGGTGGTTGTCGTTGGGATACTCCGGAGTGTTCCACCATACGGTGTCCTTGGAGTTCTTGTCCATGACGATGTATTTGTCCTTGGGAGAACGGCCGGTGTAGATACCGGTCATCACGTTGACAGCGCCGAGTTCGGTCACCTGGCCTTTGTCGAAGCCTTCGAGTTCAGGACGGGTCTCCTCGTTGTAGAGAACCTCGTAGGAGGGGTTGTAAAGCACCTCTTTCACACCGGTGATGCCGTACTTGGTCAAATCGATCTGGTTCATAAATGTAGAAATGTATTAAAGTTATACTTAATCTCAACTTGGATTTTTCGCGCTGCAAAAATAGTAAATAAATTCGTAATTTTGTACTCGCGGCGCGGAAAGTATGGCTGCAAATAATTTGCCACTGTCCCCTGCCCGGCAAAATATTTTTAAAAAAATTCAAAAATGTCTCCAAGGGACGTCCTTAAGGAATACTGGGGCTATGACAATTTCCGCCCCATGCAAGAAGAAATCATCGCCTCAGCCCTCTCGGGCCGCGATGTCCTTGCCATCATGCCCACAGGAGGAGGCAAATCTGTCTGCTTCCAGGTCCCTGCCATTATGGCGGACGGCATAGCCATTGTCATCACCCCGCTCATCGCCCTGATGAAGGACCAGGTCCAGAACCTCAATGCCCGCGGAATCAAGGCCCTCGCCGTCTATTCAGGCATGACCCGCCGCGAGGTAGACCTTTCCCTCAACAACGCCGCCTACGGTGACTTCAAATTCCTCTACCTCTCCCCGGAGCGACTCGACACTCCCCTCTTCCGTTCCTACCTGGAAATAATGAATGTCAGCTACATCGTCGTGGACGAAGCCCACTGCATCAGCCAATGGGGCTACGACTTCAGGCCCGACTACCTCCGTATCGCCGAACTCCGCAGCACCATCAAGGCCCCCGTCATCGCGCTGACCGCCACGGCGACACCCCCCGTCGCAGAAGACATCATGGCCAGGCTTGCATTCAAAGAGCCCAACCTCATCAAATCAGGCTTCGAACGCCCCAACCTCTCCTACATCGTCCGCCGCACCGAAGACAAGCCCGGCCAGCTCCTCTCCATCTGCGAAGGCGTCCCCGGCACCGGCATAGTCTACGTCCGCAACCGCAAAAAAGCCGAAGAACTCGCAGCATTCCTCATTTCCAACAACATCAAAGCTTCATACTACCACGCCGGCCTGGGCACCTCCGAACGCAGTGCCCGACAGGAGCAATGGAAAAACGGCACCGTACGCGTCATGGTCTGCACCAATGCTTTCGGCATGGGCATCGACAAACCGGACGTACGCTTCGTCATCCACGCCGACATCCCCGAAAATCCCGAAGCCTACTTCCAGGAAGCGGGCCGCGCCGGACGTGACGGCCTCCCCTCCTATGCCGTCCTCACTTGGAACAGCACAGACCTGCGCCGCCTCACCCAGCTCGAAAACATCTCTTTCCCCTCACTCGAATACATCGAAGACATCTACCACAAGATTCACATCTTCTTCCAGATCCCCTACGAGACCGGTATAGGCCGCCAGCTACGCTTCAAGATGGACGAATTCTGCCACCACTTCAAACTCCAGAAATCCCCGGTATACTACGCCATCCGCTACCTCGAGCGCGAAGGCCACTGGACCTACACCGAAGAAATCGACATCCCCACCAAGGTCCAGATCATCGTCGACCGTAACGAGCTCTACGACATCTCCCTCCCGGACAATGCATCAGTCGCCCTTCTGGACACCCTGATGCGCAAATACACAGGCCTTTTCTCTTTTCCCGTCCCCATCGACGAAGACTACATGGCCCATCATCTCGGCACGACAATCCCCCAGCTACGTCAATCCCTTTACCAACTCTCCCTCCAACACGTCATCCGCTACATCCCCTGCGACAACTCCGACGTCATCTTCCTCCATCACAACCGCCTTCAGGAAGGCAACGTCCGTCTCTCCCCTACCCGCTACAACACCCTGAAGGCCAACGCACACGAACGCACGGAGGCGATGAAGGACTATGTCAACGAAAATGACGAATGCCGCGCCTCCAGACTACTTAGATACTTTGGACAACAGCACACCACCCCCTGCGGCACCTGCGACATATGCCGCGCCAGACTCAAATCCGAAGGCCGCAGCACCCGGACAGAGCAGCGCCTGCGCGAATACATAAACAATGAAAAGCACGGCACATACACGCTTAACGACATACGCACCGTGCTGGAAGATCCGGCGACTGATTACGACCCAGAATATCTATCCATCCTTCGTCGACTCATCGACAACCACGAAGTCCCCGGATACTCATCTTAATAGGTTATCCTGATTCTTGTACCGTCATACTGTACAGCCCAGAGTGAATTGCCTTCAAATGACAAACCCGCTGGTATTGTGAAGTTGTTCATATTGGCGAAATACAGGAGCCGGCCGGTAGAAGCCGCGCCGGAGCGGAGTTCTACTGCGACAGCATTATCACAGCCGGAGATGGCAGCTGTCCTGCCGCTGACAATGGCTGTCGGGGAGCCGCCGATCACGGCCCTGTCCTTATATAAGGTATAATAACCCATCTGGCTGTATGTCTTGTTACCATGCGTCGTACGGTCCTCAAGATACTGTATCGGTGCACCTGCGGTCAGGTTCATGGCCGCAACGCGGGCCTTTGATGCCGATATCATCTCGTCAGTGACGGTGTACTGCACGGTACCATACTGGCTATAGCTCTGATTGACAGGACGGAAGAAGCCCCATACATCGAAGAACTCCGTCAAATCCATGCCGGAGACCTTGCACACGGCCTCATAAAACTTCAGCTGGCTCAACCCCGCATCTTCAGTCAATCCGACATACGAAGCCATTTCGCTTGGCAAAGGATTGGTGCGGAGATATTCAAACAGCTCAGGGAAGAAATCCTCCATGTATCCGCAGTTATGGAAATAGTTCCATAGCTGCCAGTTCATCCTCATGTGGAGTTCAGGGTCCTCATTCTGATAACTTGAAGAGCTTCCGAGAAGCATCCATGGCTTAGCGACGGCATAGCTGTCCGCGAGGTTGGCAATCGTGCCGCCCCTTGACCAGTATGTCGTGTAGTAGTTGTCCCCGCCAAGGCGGAAGACAATATAATTGGAGAATAGGTTATTTGACGATTCCGTCGTTGACTTCCAGTTGATCGCGCCCTGATTGACATGTCCGAGCTCATGGGAAGGACCCCAGATGGAGGCCTGGCCGGTGCCCGCGGTGATAATCTCGCGGGAGACATTCTTGATAACGCTGGCAGCTATCTGGACACGCCGGTTGGCCGCATTAAGGAAGACGGAAGGATTGGTGCTGGACACGACCATAATATGATTATTGAACCAGGACTTTGAATCAAGCCCCATCAATTCCTGCTGCCATGTATTGAAATCATCCCATGTATCAATACCGGAACGGATGCTCTCCGGCCAGTCGTTACGAAGCTGGTCAGTATGGAAAAGGAACAATACCTTGTCGCCCTTTACCATAAAATATTTATAGGTACACTTTGAGAGCATGTCCGCATATTCAGCGTCAGTGTGCAGGTTTTTGTCAAAATAGCCCTGAACCTTGCCGCCTCCGGGGAGGATATGCACCTTGACAGGCTTGAACGACGACACCGGAGTGGTCTCAGGATTGCGGAAATCGGACACTTTCACCGTGTTCATGACATACGCCATTCCACTGGCGGCCACTTTCACGTCGTTGATACCAGGCCGCAACACTACATTCTGGTCATAGCCTTCCTGGTCGCCGCCTCCGCCGAAGTTAGGGCCGTATTCACCTGATTCTCCATAAATGGCGAGGCTCACGGTCTGTCCGTCAGGGACCTGATCAAGACAAACATATATTTCTTCGCCGGCCGTCACTTCAATGCCGGTAGGGTTGTCCATCGCTGAATACAGGCGGGTCAGAAGCGCCCTGTTCAGATGGATATCACTGTAGGGCTCATAGCTGTGGACGCGGAAGCGATACTCATCAGGGTCATAGGTGTTATAGAACAACGGCAGTGCCACATTGGTCGCCAGATAAGGCGCTACCGTATTCATCATTATTATGTCATCCCTCGTGACGCCCTCCTTGAGCGCCGAGCAGGAACGGTCTTCGAACACTCTGTCAATCCATTCATTGACGTCGCCGCGGTTGGAGTCATAAAACTCAACTTCGGCAGTGGCTATATATGGCTGACTGGTTGCTCCGGCGCTGAAATCGCCGTCAAGCACCTCAAGTTTCATCATATAGACATTTCCCAGAGGTATATCCAGATACAGCGTCTGGTAACCGCCGTTGCCGCCAAGATCAAACGCCTGTACGCGTGCATAATCAGACATGCCCGCGCTGCGCCAATAAACATTCACTTTACCGATACGTCCACGCGCATGTCCGGCCGATGACGCTGTAGCGCCGCGATGCATAATATTGATGTAGCTTATCCTTTCCGTACCGGAGAATTCAAACTCCCACGTCACGGGGAATACGGTGCCGGTACCGAACTCGTTCGGCCATGGAGAGTGGTAGTAGGTCGAATAGTCCCCGTCAATAAGGAGAGCGGCGGGGCCGTTGTTGTATGAACGTTCGTTGTTGCTGGTTTGGTTTGCCGTAACGGACAGTGGCATGACTCTTTCATTGGAGATCATGTCGTCTGATGGCAAGGCATCGCTCTTTTCCTGTATGAGTTTGAATAGTTTTTCCGCCTTGGCATAATCGGAGTTGGACGGACGGAAGCGTATTGACGCCTGGCGCGAGTCCGGGAGAGAGTTCGGCGCGATACGGAATTTGTATAGCACATTGGACGACGAACGGAGGGCTGTGGATTTTCCGATATATGTTATCCAGCCCTCGCCATCCACGATGTTGTATTCGGGAATCTGTATGAGTGCTTCGTCGAGGTCCACATTAGACACGACCTCGACACCGATTTCACAGCCTTCCGCACCGACGGTCATGTCGGCGGAGACAGACACCAGCGGATTGATTTCAGGCGTGTCCGGCTGCTTCTCCAATTCATTTTTCTGGCAGGCTGCAACTGATACGGTCAAAAATAGCAGTCCCACTATTTTGATAGCGGCAGATTTCATAGGCATAAGGTCGAATCGCTTTTATTTCTGTATAACAGTTATCATATACTCTTCGGAACCGCCCCGGGCCACGATGCGCGAGCTGCGGGCAGAGTCGCCGGATTTGTTTTCATCGACCGTCACGGAGATGCCATGGACGGATTTGGAGACACGCTCCACATGGCACCATTCATCCGATGACTCCACGCTCCAACCCTGCCCCATGTTTGTTTTGACCGGGATGAAGACTTCCCCTGTCGAACGGTCGAACGAAATAAGCCCGAAACTATCCATATCTATCTCAAAAACATCCCCGTGGGAGACTCCCGCTTCATCTTTGAAACAAGATACAACTAATATAAGCACCAATGCGATGCACACAAAGTTCAGAATGTCCTTCATAGTCATAAAAGTTTTAAGGTTAACACTATGAACTTTTTTAAGAATATTTATGCGTGAACACTACTTCGAACGCAAGATAAATATTATTCCGATAAAAACAAAATTTTTGTCGAAATGTAGATTTTTGCGCACCTCAAAAAAACTACATGCCAACATATTCCGCATGTCAATATTATTACTATATTTGCAGCCACTTTTTGAATTAAAAAAAGGATTTATATGAAGTAAGACACCACTTGTTGATCGTTTAGCATTGAAGACGTACTCACAAACTACCGGAATGCTGATTGATATGATCAGCTCCGATGCACAGCTCAAACGGATGCTCGAGGCCTCCATCGCCGCCGCAGCGGCTCTCAATCCCGACCGGAACACCAATCCGGCACAGAACCTCGAAGAGTTCATCGATTTCGTGGAGTGGTCCTCTACGACGCTTCCGAGGTTTATCCTCAAGCTCCCGACAGGCGCGTCCCTATACGATCACATGGACCAGGGTGTGGATTATTTCTATTTCCTCATCGACCAGCCGCTTGCCGAACTCGAAGGCAAAGGTTACTACCATCCTTCCATACAATACCACGAGCCATTCAGCTCATGGGTAAAGGAATATTGCCGCAACTGGGGCAGGTTCCTTTCCACCGAAGACAGCTGGAAGCCCGAATACGCTGCTGATTTCTACACCGATCCCGTATTCGGCGTCCCCGAAGGCTGGTACGAAGACAGCTCCAACTGGAAGACCTACAATGACTTCTTCGCCCGCAGGCTCCGCGACACTTCCGTGCGCCCCGTGAAGTCTCCTGATGATGACTCCGTCATGACTTCTCCCGTGGACGGCTATCCGCAGGGCGTATGGGCGATTGACGACGAAGGTTACATCGTCCACAAGGGCGGCGTACAGCTCAAGTCTCGTTATTTCGACTATATTCCCGACCTTATCGGCCCGAAGTCCGCATACCGCGACGTCTTCGCCGGAGGCACTCTCACACATATCTTCCTCGATGTCAACGACTACCATCGCTACCACTTCCCCATCAGCGGTGAAATCAAGGAGATGAATCTCATCCCCGCGGCTGATGCCGGCGGCGGCGTCTATCATTGGGACGCTGCGGCGGGACGCTACATCCTCGACTGTGACACCCCCGGCTGGGAGACCGTCGAGACCCGTTCATGCATGATTCTTGACACTGAGAAATACGGATACGTGGCTCTTATGCCTATCGGCATGTCACAAATCTGCTCTGTCAACTACACCGAAGGGCTCGCTCCCGGAGTAAAGGTCAGGAAAGGCCAGGAGCTCGGCTACTTCCTCTTCGGCGGTTCAGACTTCGTCATCATCTTCCAGAAAGGAGTCCGTTTCGACTTCACTCCCGAGATGAAAGACGGCCACATCCTTTTCGGAGAACTTCTCGGACATCTCTCAAGATAATTTTCATATCTTTGCGTAATCTATGCCCACGAATCGCAAAGACAGGCTTCTCGGGATGATCCGAAGCGGTCAGCCCATGTCAAATACTGACAAACTGCGCCTCACGCTCCTTCTCAGCGTGCCGGCTATTCTTGCGCAGTTGTCATCCGTCATGATGCAGTATATCGATGCGACCATGGTGGGACGTATGGGAGCCGGTGCATCTGCGGCGATAGGTCTTGTTTCCACTTGCACGTGGCTGTTCGGCGGGTTCTGCATGGCTTGCGGAAGCGGCTTTTCGGTGCAGATTGCCCATTTGTTCGGCGCAGGAGACTACAAGGAGGCACGGAGCGTGCTGAGACATGCGCTGCTGACGGGTATTGCGTTTTCCATTGTGCTCGGGCGTATTGGTGTAGCATTGGCGGTTCCGCTGCCGCACTGGCTTGGAGGCAAGGGTGACATTTGCAATGACGCGTCGTGGTATTTCCTGATTTTCAGCGCATTCGTACCCGCCATGCAATTGCAGCTCATGGGCGCGTCAATTCTTGCAAGCAGCGGCAACATGAAGGTGCCGGCGGCGTTGGAGGTGCTTATGTGCCTGATGGACGTGGTGTTCAATTACATTTTCATATATGTGCTGGACATGGGGGTGAAAGGCGCTGCTCTGGGGACCGGGCTGGCGGAGGTCGTGACGGCGGGACTAATGATGTATTTCCTGCTTGTGAGGTCGAAGGAGCTGAACCTGAGGCAGGAGAACGAGAGGTTCAAGGCAAGTCCGCGCATTTATTCCAATGCATTGAAAATCAGCGGCCCTATGGCATTTCAGAACATCCTTATGAGGGGTGCTTATATTGCCGGCACGGTGCTGGTGGCGCCGCTGGGGACCGTGGCGATTGCAGCCAACACTCTGGCAGTGACGGCTGAAAGTTTCTGCTATATGCCTGGTTATGGCATTGCCGATGCCTGCACTACTCTGGTGGGGCAGAGTCTCGGGGCCGGGAGAAAGGATCTGGCGAAGAGTTTTGCCAGGTTCAGCACCGGCGTAGCGATGGTTATAGTGGTGGTATTGAGCACGTTGCTGTATATTCTCGCTCCGGCGATCATGTCTATGCTTACGCCGGATCCGGAGGTGATTGCACTGGGAACGAAAGTGCTCAGGATCGTGGTATTTGCGGAGCTCATGTACACGGCGTCGATTGTATGTGACGGCGCACTCATAGGCGGCGGCGACACAATGATGGCCAGCACGTTGAATCTTGCCAGCATGTGGCTGTTCAGGATATTGCCTGCGCTGTTCCTCACGCCTGTTTACGGGCTTGTGGGATATTGGGCCGTCATGACTGTCGAGCTGAATATCAGGGGTGTGATTTTCATCCTGCGAGTCCGCGGAAATAAGTGGATGCACTCATTTGATGTAGCGCAGGAGGAATTGACCTAAAGGGTCAGGAGTGGCGTGCAGATACCGCGTGGAAGAGGGCGGACGGAGACTTCGCTGGAGGCAGAGAGACTCTGAAGGGCTTCGGAGGCGGATCGGGCTGCCAGGGCGGGTGTGTTGTTGTTGCCGGAGATGTGGCAAAGGAAGATATTGCGCAGGCCCTTGTGATAGAAGCGCCTGATAGCATCGGCGCAGGCATCATTGGAGAGATGTCCATAGCCCTGGATGATGCGCATCTTGAGCTCGTGGGTATAGGAACCGGACATAAGCATGTCCACATCGAAGTCAGATTCAATCACCACCGTATCAGATTCTTTCGCATATTGCAGGCCCTCTTCGGTCATGTGGCCGAGGTCGGTCATGAGGGTGAAGCGGCGGCCGGCGATGTTGACGGTGTAGCCGAGCGTCTCGGCGGCATCGTGAGGGACGATAAAGTAGCGCACGTCGATCGCTTCGGCGACACGGTTCCATTCGTCCGCGATGAGTTCGCGCCTGCATGTGGCGATATGGTCTTTGGTGTAGGGGTGTCTTGAGAGGACTTCGTGAAGGTTGGCGGATGCGTAGACAGGGATGCCGAGACGTTTGCAGAAGGAGCCGAGATGACGGATGTGGTCGCCGTGTTCGTGCGTGACGAGGACGGCGTCGATGGCATTGAAATCAAGGCTGTTGGCTGTCAGGGCCTGTTTGAGTTTGCGGAGACTGACACCGGCATCGATGATGATGCCCCATTTGGTGCGTCCGTCAGGCAGCGGTTGTTCCGTCTCGATGCCGAGGTAAGCGCAGTTGCCGCAGCTTCCGGAGGAGAAGCTCATGAATTTGACCGTCATTGTCTTACCTCCTCTTCGCAGTAGCGGGATATTACGCTGTAGGCGTCTTCGACTCCGAGTTCGCCGGCTCGGGAGAGATCGATGCAGCCTTTCTCCTTGTCCTTGAGGTAGATGAGGACGAGTCCGCGGTTGAAGTAGGCATCACCCATATAGGGGTAGATGCGGATGGCTTTGTCGTAGCTGTCGATGGCGTTGACGAGGCGGGAGGAGAGGCAGTAGAGATTGCCCAGATTGAACCATATGTAAGGGATGTCCTCGACAAGGGATGATGCCATCTGCATGTCGTCGAGGGCTTCGGAGTAGTCATATTCGTGGCTGACCTGGTCGCGTACGCGCGCTCTGGTATTGCCTTTGTCGTCCATGGTGAGGGTCTGGACGTTCGTCTCGATGGAGGCGATGAACTCTATCATGTCAGCCCTGAGGACACCTCTGTTCATGTAGTAAAATGCCTTGTAGAGGTCACCATAGCGGTCGCTGCCTCCGGAGCCGACAATAGCGCGGTCGTAGTGCATCAGAGCGCTGCTGTACTGGCGGCGATCGATTTCCGAGAGGGCTTTGAGGAAGGGGGTGTCTTCCTGGCCGGCCTGGTCTGTTATCTCGGGATTATTGCCCTTTATGTTGTTTGTAATGGCGACAGAGGGACCTAGAGTGCCTAGGAATCGTGACAAAAGGGCGTTTTCGTAGCTGTTTTTCAGGGCATAGCGGGTATCGTCGCGGCTGTCTACGAGGGCGAAGCGGTACATCGGACGCAGATTGATATCCACGTCGCGGTGCTGGAGGAGCTCGTTGTCAAAGTCTTTGCGGGCAAAATCGGCATCCAGGGCAAGCAAGGCGCTGTATTTCTTGGTCGTGTCAGCAAATGAAGCTCCGCTTTCGTCGACCTGCGTCCGGTATTCGCGCACCTTGCGGCGGCCTGTTTCGTAGTCGGCTTTGGACTCACGTGTCATGCCGAGCTGGAGCTCGACGTAAGAACGGTTCATATATGCCTTGGCAAAGTCGGGGTATAGTTCTATCGCCTTGTCATAGTCGTCAAGGGCATCCTGCCAGCGCTCCATCTCGGCAAAGAAGGCTGCGCGGTTGTAGTAGGCAAGGACGTTCTTGGGGTTGATATTGATGACGCGGTCCATGTCCTCGAGGGCGTCGTTGTAGTTGCCGACCTGGGCGTTGACAAGGGCGCGATTGTACAGGGTGAGGGCATTGCCCGGTTCGTATTCAAGGACCTTGTTGAGATCGGTCATCGCCTCGTTGAGGGAGTTCTGTTCGTAGTACATAAGTGCCCTGTTGAAGTAGGCGAAGGTATTGGAGGTATCGAGCTGGATGGCCCTGTCAAGGTCTGAGATGGCTGATTTGTAGTCCTTTTTTGCAGCATAGAGCCGGCCGCGGCGGATATAGCCTTCGGGCTCGAAGCGGTCGAGCTTTATGGCCTTGTTGTAGTCGTTGATGGCTTTGGTAGTGTCGCCGAGGAAGAGGTATGAGGCTCCGCGGTTGAGATAGGCGGAGGGGTCTTTGGGCTGGCGGCGGATGTACAGGTCGAAGTCTTCCACAGCGTCGTCGAATTTCTGCGAGAGAAAGTAGGTCACGCCGCGGGTGAAGTAGAGTCCTTCATAGCCGGGGCGCAGCGCTATGGCCCTGGAGAGGTCGGTGAGAGCGTCGTCGTAGCGGCCGAA
>JAFZPY010000023.1 GCA_017552475.1 Bacteroidales bacterium
GCAGCGCCTCTTCAGGTGTCACCGTACGCACTGAAGACAGCAAGGCTGTGACAGGCTCCAACGTCACCCGCCGCGGTCTCAACACCGGTGGAGTCAGTACTTCATCCAACGCATCCAGGGCTGAACGCCACAACGAAAACTATCGTGACCGCGGAGGCAACTACCGCTACAACGACAGTGAGTACCGTATGGACGGGCACCGCAACATCCACAGGATTCCTCCTCGCGAGCGCTCCTTCATCCGCCATGATATCCCCAGAGGCTTCTTCTTCGACGGGCCTCACTACTACGGATACCGCATCCACTCGCTTCCTCCCCGCTACACACGTGTGCGTATATTGGGCATCGAATACATCTACTATAATGATGTATACTATCGCCCTTACGGCACGACATGGATTATCTGCCGCCCCCCTCACGGTACCATCATCTCAAGGTCCATCAACAGGGCAATCCTCACCGGCGTGACATTCGCCTACTACAACAATGTTTACCGCACATTCCGTACGATCGATGACAACTATGCCACCATCGCCGAGCAAAACCGTATCATTGCTGAAAACAATGCCCGTATCGCTGCCCAGAACAGCGCAATGGTGACTAACAGCACCCGCGCTACATCAGCCTACGAAATCGCCAACCGTCTGGGCCTCGCACAAAGCTACGCCTACGCAGACAGCGAATACTACTATCAGGACGGAGTGTTCTACATCCTCAGGAACGGGCAGTACACCGTCATCGTCCCTCCGGCCGGAGCGCTTGTGACATCCCTTCCCGACGACTATGACACAGTGGTAATGGACGGTCAGGAATATTACCGCGTAGACAACACCGTATACCGCACCACGCTCGTGGAAGGCACTCCCTATCTCGAGGTCCTGGGGCAGATGTACGGATCGACCGCATCCAAATACAGCTTATTTAATTAAATAAATTTAGTTTCATAGGTTTATTTGATAATTTAAATCTTCTTTTTATTTTTGCCATCACATGCAATTATGAAAAGAAGATTTTTCGCACGTATTAATGACTTTTGATCACGATTTCTCATACACTAATCAAACTAATATCATTTATCTATGTTCAAAAAGCTCCAATCAGCTTTGCTGATGGCTATTCTTGTCACTACGACATGGATGGCTTCCGCCCAGAACCATACGGCTACCGGCGTTGTCGTTGACAACATCGGTCCAGTCTATGGCGCAGGCGTAGTTGTTGCGGGAACCAGCAACGGTACAATAACCGGAGCGGACGGTTCCTTTGTCCTTAACGATGTACCGACGGGGTCTACACTCGTAGTCAGCTGTCTTGGTTACGAGACCGTTGAGGTCATGTTCAATGGCCAGCCGGTGAATGTCACCCTCCGTGAAGACAGCGAACTCCTGAACGAAGTGGTTGTCACGGCACTGGGTCTCTCCCGTGAAAAGAAATCCCTCGGTTACGCCGTTCAGGACGTAAAGGCCGATGCACTTAACCGTGGCGGCAGCGCCAACCTCACCGACGCCCTTCAGGGCAAGATCGCCGGTCTGCAGATCAGCAACTCCGGTACCGGTGTCGGCGGTTCAACCCGCGTGGTTATCCGTGGTTCTTCTTCATTGTCAGACAATAATGAGCCCCTCTATGTTGTAGATGGTGTGCCTTACGATACAGGCGGCCACGATATCGACGGTCAGGCCGGCCTCTGGGGCGGTACCGACCGCAGCGGCGGTGCCCTTGACCTCAATCCTGAGGATATCGAGAGCATTTCCGTGCTGAAGGGCCCTACGGCTGCAGCCCTTTATGGCTCCCGTGCCGGTAACGGCGTCATCCTCATCACGACCAAGAAGGGTGGCAAGACCGACGAAGCTGTCGGCGTAACCTACACAGGCAAGTTCTCCTGGTCTCCGGTCTCTTATTTCGTGGATATGCAGAATGTCTACGGACAGGGTTCCAGCGGCGTATATAACGCCGAGGCGACAGGTTCCTGGGGTGCCGTCATGAGCGAATCCACCAAGGTTGCCAACTGGTGGGACGGAACCTCCCAGATATCCTATATCGGCGATGCCAATCCCTACAAGGAGTTCTATCGCACCGGTAACTCCCAGAGTCACAATGTGACTATAGCCGGAGGTGGCAAGGATAATCCCTGGAGACTCTCTCTCGGCCGTGACGACAACCAGTCCGTAATCAAGCCTACCACAATCAACAAGTCCAGTGTGGACCTTGTGGCTCGTCTGGAAGCCAACAAATGGCTCCATTTCGATATAAAGGCCAATTATGTGAAGACTGTCGGTAACAACCGTCAGACCCGCGGCCTTTATGGTACTTCCTTCTATATTACTGCCATGCCGCGCAGCATCAAGATGTCCGACCTGGAGGCGCACGCCGTGGATGAGAATGCCGCAGCCCTCGGCCAGGTGGCGCACATCAACTGGTACGGCCCCAATGCCGACTATCAGAATCCCTACTTCATCCAGCGTCAGTTCAACAACCAGGATATCCAGAATAAGTTCTTCGGCATGGGTAAGATGACAGTGGATTTCTCGGATAACCTGCACTTCACTCTCAAAGAGGGTTATAACTGGGTTGACTACCAGACCAAAAACTGGTATCCCTACAAGGATCCCGTGTTCACCTCCGCATACCCGGAAGTCGACATGCGCAAGACCACCCGTATCGAGAGCAACCTCGAAGGCCTTCTCAGCTACAACAACTCTATCGGTGACTTCGACTTCGGCGTAAACGTAGGCGGCAACGTCATGCACAGCAAGTCTGAGGGTCTCCATGGTGACGGTCGCAAGATTGCCATCGTAGGTGCAATGTTCATCGAGGCCGGTGACGAGATAAAAGCCAGCAACTCACTTTACGAGAAAGAGATCCAGTCAGTGTACGGTTTCGCAAATGTAGGCTACAAGAACTTCCTGTTCGCAGACTTCACCGCGCGTAACGACTGGACTTCCACACTCCCTGCATCCAACCGCAGCTACTTCTACCCTTCAGTCAGCCTCTCATACCTTCTCACAGGCATGATGGACGAGATGGGTATCTCATACAACAAGGACATCCTTGACTTTGCCAAGTTCCGCGCATCATGGGCGCGCGTAGGTAAGGACACCGAGCCTTATCAGCTCGCCACCACCTACGGCAGCACCACCGATGCCCACGGTCTCATCACCATCACCCAGAACACCACCCAGGCCAATGCCAACCTCAAACCCGAGATGGCTGACTCCTTCGAGATCGGTACTGAATGGCACTTCTTCAAGAATCGTCTCGGTTTCGATGTCACCTACTACAACACCACCACCAAAAACCAGGTGATGAAGGTTGATTTCCCTTATTCTTCGGGTGTTCAGAGTAAGTGGATCAACGCAGGTGTCATCAACAACCAGGGTTTTGAGTTCCAAATCAACGGCGACATCATCCGCACCCGCGACCTCACCTTCGGCGCCACCCTCAACCTGGCCCGCAACGTGAACAAAGTCAAAGAACTATACCACAACACAGAGCTGGGTATCGACGTTGACCAGTACGAACTCGGCCACATGACCGGAAGCGCAGGCGTCTATGTCCGCGCCATCGAAGGCGAGCCCATCGGCTCTATCTACGGCACCGGTTATGTCCGTGACGACAATGGCAACATTCAGATCAAGGACGGTCTGCCCGTGACCGAGTCAGAGGTATTCCTCGGTTCAGTACAGCCTGATTTCACCGGTTCATTCGGTCTCAACTTCGCTTGGAAGCAGATCAGCGCCAACGCCCTCTTCTCATTCAAGAAAGGTGGCAGGCTTTTCTCCCTGACCGAGTATGCTGCCGCTCATGCGGGTACTGCCGCCCGTACGGGTGAACGTACCAACTTCACATTCAACGGTACCGCAATGGATGCCCAGGCATTCTGGACAAACGCTCCGGCCGAGGAATTCATGTACGATGCCTCCTTCCTTAAAGTGGGCGAACTCTCCCTTGGCTACAATTTCAGCCGCAAGTTCCTGGATAATGCCACAGCGGGTATAGTGAAGAGCGCCAAGCTGTCCATCTACGGCAGCAATCTCTTCTACCTGATATCACATACTCCCGGCACGACACCGGATGGATCTTCCACCGATACTTCCATCTTCGCCTCTGCGTTTGATATGTGCCCTTATCCGACTACACGTAACTTCGGTGCATCCGTCACCATTGGCTTCTAATAGGATTCCACATTATGAAAATAAGAAATATATTACCTGTTTTTGCTTCTCTCGCCCTTCTGGCTTCATGCACAGGCAAGTTTGACGAGATGAACACCGACACTACTGCGCTTACTGCCGGTTCCGTGCAGGCACATATGGTCTTTGGCCGCTGTGTATATCATGGCATGAGCAATGACCATCAGCGTAACTTCAACCTGAACGACGATATGTACGCCCACTACTTCTCCGAGGGACTGGGATGGACCGACTACTGGCGTTACAACGAGGGTTGGGGCAATATCTACTGGCGCGACTTCTATACCGAGCGGCTTCCTGAGTATCACCTGATCAATGAAATCCTGGGCGATGACGCCGATTATAACGGGATGAAGGCGGCCAACGATATCTGGAATGTCATCCTGTGGCTCCGCATCGTCGACCGTTACGGTGACGCTCCCTACAAGGACAGCGAAGGCAACTATGCCGGCCAAGGTGTGACTATGCCGTACAACTCCATCAAGGATATTTACCCGGACCTCGTAGCCCGTCTTCAGAGCGATGTCGCCCTTCTGGATAATCCCGGTACCAAGAGCTTTGGCAATTACGACCTGGTCTATTCAAACGACTGGGCTAAATGGAAGAAACTTGCCAATACTCTGATCATGCGCCTTGCCATGCGTATGTGCAATACCGCTGAGGCGGCTTCCCTGAAGAGTGCGTTCGCATCTGCCGTCAGCGGTGCGATGGACGCGGCCGATGACTATGCCACGGTGCATTGCGATTCGTATATCTGGGGCGACTACTATGACAGGACTTTCTATGACTGGGGCAACACCTTCACCAGCGCCGACTTCATGAGCGTAATGAACGGTACCAACGCCGGCTATATGACCGGAGTTGTGGATCCACGTCGCGGTTTCTGGTTCACCGAGGGTGAAGGCGCCACCGCCGGCAACAGCGGCTGGGACGGTTTCCCGAACGGCAATTACCCCATCGATACCCGTGAAGATATCAAGGGTGCACATGGCGGCAGCCGTTCTTTCGCCCTTCTTAACTGCTACGACAAAGATGGATTCTTCTACTTCAATTTCCATAACACCCGCAAAGAGAATCTCGCCTGGTGCCTCGCCAGCTATTCAGAGACCTGCTTCCTCAAAGCTGAGGCAGTTCTCCGCGGCTGGATCAGCGGCGACGCTGAGACCTTCTACAAAGAGGGTATTAAGGCTTCCATGGATGAGGTTGCCTACATAATCACCACTTCCAGCGGAACCAAGACCATCTCCACCGCAGAAAAGAATGCCTACATTGCAGCCCTTCCTTCCTTCGGTACCGGTGAGCAGGCCCTCCGCAACGTGATGATTCAGAAGTGGATCGCCATCTTCCCCAACTCTTGCGAAGCTTGGTGCGACCAGCGCCGTACCGGTTATCCGGACTACACCAGCGGTGTCCTGACATATCCCACCATCCACCCCAGCTCACTGGTGACGGCTGGCAATATCGTACAGCGAATCCCTTATCCTGACAACGAGTACAATACCAACTCCACCATGATGCCTGCCAAGTATCAGAGCGGCACCCGCGAACAGCAGACCAACCTCTACTGGGCACTCGGCGGAGAGGGCAACACCCAATCCAAGAACACTGCCCCTAACAATCTCTAGTATCTGAGGGGATACAATAAAAGTGACCGGGTCGTTTTCGATCCGGTCATCTTTTTATTGGGTGGGTCCTATCCGCCGATCATTTCGTAGATGCGTCTCAGAGGCTCCGGGTCGCCGGAGGAGATGAGCTCCATTGAGAACGAGTCCTGACCTATGGGCAGAGACTCCTCTTCCATGACGTGCACGAGCTGTCTGGCGACTGCCGGTGCGGGATCGATGAAACGGATATCCGGCCCTGCGACTTTCTGCATGGTCTCCATGAGGAACGGGTAGTGTGTGCAGCCGAGTACGATGGTGTCAGCACCCTCGTCGAGCAGTGGCTGCAGGCTCCGGCGTACGGTATCTTCGACTTCCGCTCCGGTGAGCTTGCCCTGCTCTACCAGTTCTACGAAGCCGCTGCCCACATGCTCGACTATGCGGACGTCGTCTTCATATTTGCCTCTGGTAGTCAAGTATTTGGATCCTTTCAGGGTACCTGCGGTGGCGAGGACTCCGATGACTCCGCTCCGAGTGCCGAGAGCCGCCGGCTTGACGGCGGGCTCCATGCCGATGAATCTCATCGGCGCGTACTCCTCGCGGAGCATCGCGATTGCCGCCGCCGTAGCGGTGTTGCATGCGACGACTATGATGTCGGCACCGCGCCCGAGGAGTGTGTCGGTGATGTGCCGGGCCCTGTCCTGGATATATGAAACGGTCTTCTCGCCGTAGGGACAATGCGCATTGTCAGCATAATAAACATATTTTTCGTCAGGAAGAACTTTCACAATCTCCCTGTACACGGACATGCCGCCCGTCCCTGAATCAAAAATTCCAATCATAACACAAATATAGGGATTATCCACGTTTTTTGTTTAATTTTGCATGTTATATCTAAGACAGATGATTAGCATAGACCAGATAAAAGACCTTCACCAGCGCATCGCGACACTTGAGTCGTGTCTTGATATCGCCGGCAAGAGGGAAGACGTGAAGCAGAGAGAATTACAGTCCCAGTCGCAGGACTTCTGGAACGACCCCAAGGCTGCCGAGACATTTCTTAAGCAGCTTGCGGGGGTGAAGTCGTGGGTGACTGACTACGATCGGGCGAATACCCTCGTGGAAGATCTTGACGTACTCTATGAATTCGTACGCGACAGCGTTTCCGATACAGAAGAAGAAACTATGGCGGAGACCGACGAGACACGCGAGCTCGAGACGGCCTACGGCGCAGCGGAGAAGGCCGTCGAGGATCTCGAGCTTAGAAACATGCTCGGAGGTGAAGGCGACAATCTCGGCGCTATCCTCACAATCAATTCCGGAGCGGGAGGGACTGAGTCCAACGACTGGTCCTCAATGCTCATGCGAATGTATATCCGCTGGGGTGAGCGCAACGGATTCAAGATGACGGTCACGGACCTTCTCGAAGGCGAGGAGGCCGGTATCAAGTCCGCGACCATCCAGGTCGAGGGAGATTATGCCTACGGCTACCTGAAAGCTGAAAACGGAGTGCACCGTCTCGTGCGTATCTCACCGTTCAACGCCCAGGGCAAGCGTCAGACCACATTCTCTTCGGTGTTTGTGTATCCTCTCGTGGACGACACAATCAATATTGAAATCAATCCCGGCGACCTCGAATGGGATACATTCCGAAGCGGCGGTCACGGCGGCCAGAACGTCAACAAGGTGGAGACCGGCGTCCGTGTGCGCCACATTCCCTCCGGCATCATGGTTGAAAACACGGAGACACGCTCCCAGCAGGACAACCGACAGAATGCCCTGCGCATCCTCAAATCCCGTCTCTACGACATAGAACTTAAGAAACGACAGGAGAAGCAGGCGGAACTGGAGGGCCAGAAAAAGAGAATTGAATGGGGCTCACAGATACGCAACTACGTCCTCCATCCCTACAAGCTCGTCAAGGACCTCCGCACCGGCTATTCCACAGCTGATACACAAGGTGTCCTTGACGGCGACCTCAACGAGTTCATGCGCACATATCTCATGGGTAAAGGCGCGGCTGTTACTGACGATGATATTGATTAACAGACTGAAACAACAATATTAAAACAACATATTACAACAATAAAACAACATGGCTGAATTCAAATACGCTCCAATGTTCCAACTCGGCAAGGACACGACCGAGTATTACCTTCTGACCAAAGACCACGTCAGCGTGGGCGAGTTCGAAGGTCATCCCATGCTCAAAGTGGAAGCCGAAGGCCTCACTAAGCTCGCCAACGCTTGCTTCCGTGACGTTAACTTCCTCCTCCGTCCCGAACACAACCGCCAGGTGGCAAAGATCCTCTCCGATCCCGAGGCGTCTTCCAATGATAAATATGTAGCCCTTCGTTTCCTCCGCAATGCCGAAGTCGCAGCCAAGGGCAAACTTCCTTTCTGCCAGGATACCGGCACAGCCATCATCCATGGCGAAAAGGGCCAGCAGGTCTGGACCGGTTTCGATGATGCCGAGGCCCTCGCCAAAGGTGTCTTCAAGACCTACACTGAGGAGAATCTCCGCTACAGCCAGAATGCACCCCTCGACATGTACAAAGAGGTCAACACTAAATGCAACCTGCCCGCCCAGATTGACATCGAGGCGGAAGAGGGCATGGAATACAAGTTCCTATGCGTCGTGAAAGGCGGCGGCTCAGCCAACAAGACATATCTCTACCAGATGACCAAGGCAGTCCTCAACCCTAAGACACTCGTCCCTTTCCTCGTGGAGAAGATGCGTTCTCTGGGTACCGCCGCCTGCCCTCCTTACCACATCGCGTTCGTGATCGGCGGTACTTCAGCCGAGAAGAACCTTCTCACTGTGAAGCTCGCCTCCACCCACTACTATGACTCCCTCCCGACTACCGGCGACGAGACCGGACGCGCATTCCGCGATGTAGAGCTCGAGAAGCAGGTGTTCGAAGAGGCCTGCAAGATCGGTCTCGGAGCACAGTTCGGCGGCAAGTACATGGCTCACGATATCCGCATCGTGCGTTTGCCCCGTCATGGTGCCAGCTGCCCGATCGGTCTCGGCGTGAGCTGCTCTGCCGACCGCAATATAAAGGCGAAAATCAATCAGGACGGTATCTGGATCGAGAAACTCGACGACAACCCGACACAGTGGATTCCCGAGGAGCTCCGCAATGCCGGCGAAGGCGGCGGCGTGAAGATCGATCTCGACCAGCCGATGGAAAACGTGCTCAAAGAGCTCACCAAATATCCCGTATCCACACGCCTGAGCCTCAGCGGTACCATCATCGTGGCCCGCGACATCGCACATGCCCGTCTCAAAGAGAGACTTGACTCCGGCGAAGACCTTCCTGCATACTTCAAGGATCATCCGGTATTCTATGCCGGACCGGCAAAGACCCCGGAAGGAATGGCCTGCGGCTCCATGGGGCCGACCACTGCCAACCGCATGGATCCTTACGTCGATCTCTTCCAGTCACATGGCGGCAGCATGATCATGATTGCCAAGGGCAATCGCGGCCAGGAAGTGACCGATGCCTGCAAGAAGCACGGCGGTTTCTATCTCGGCTCTATCGGCGGTCCCGCCGCCGTGCTCTCTTATGAGAGTATCAAGAGTATTGAGTGCGTTGAATACCCTGACCTCGGCATGGAGGCTATCTGGAAGATTCGTGTTGAGGATTTCCCCGCCTTCATCCTCGTGGATGACAAGGGCAACGATTTCTTCAAGACAATCGGTCTTTAGCCTATGGGTAGATTTCAGATCACAGAACAAGACAGGGCTTTCATGAAGGAAGCCATCCGCCTCGCCGAGGAGAGTATCGACCTCGGCGGCGGCCCTTTCGGGGCCGTCATCGTCAAAGACGGTGAGGTGCTTGCTTCCACATCCAACTCTGTCACGATTGATAACGACCCCACCGCCCATGCGGAGGTCAACTGCATCCGCATGGCCTGCAAGGCCCTCGGCACTTTCGACCTGTCGGGATGCGTCATCTACTCTTCATGCGAACCCTGCCCGATGTGCCTCGGGGCCATCTACTGGGCGCATATCGACCGCATCTATTATGCGGGAGACCGCAAGGATGCCGCAAAGGTGGGATTCGATGATGATTTCATCTACAGGGAGCTCGCCAAGGATATGTCCGAGCGCACTACTCCTATCATTTCCATGATGCCCGCAGAAGGAGTGTCTCCGTTTGACAAATGGAGGCTCAAGACTGACAGGATTGATTATTGATGATTGTCTTATTCCTCATACTGGTGTGTCTGATCGGCGTGTCAACGCCGGTTCAGACCGCCATTAATTCACGCCTGCAGGACAGTATCGGTTCACCCCTGGTGGCATCTCTTGTCCAGTTTGGCGTGGGGCTTCTGGCCATTTCTTTCATATCTGTCATTTTCTTCCCGCCTCTCTGGGAAGTGGTTTCTTTCACCGGTCCGTGGTATGCGTGGATCGGAGGCCTGACCGGGGTGATAGGCCTTACCCTTTTCATCGTACTTTTTCCCCGTATCGGAGGAATACAGACCGTCCTGCTGCCCATTGTCGGACAGCTTTTGACTGGAGTGCTCATTGACCATTTCGGTGCATTCGGCATGGAGCCGAGGCCTGTCAGCCTTGTCAAGGCCGGCGGACTGATCCTTTCTCTTGCCGGAGTCGCATTCGTCGTGATACACAAGGGTGAGAAAACGACACGGGTGAAGTCCAAATGGGTGTGGCAGTTCCTTGGCATCGTGGCCGGAGCCATGATAGCCACTCAGTCGGCGGCAAACGGAATGCTCGGCGGAATAGTCGGGTCATCCATCACCGCCGCCCTTGTTTCGTTTAAGATTTCCACTATCGTCCTGGTAGTGCTGGCGTTCGCTCTTAAAAGCAGCCGCGATTGCCTTGACAGGATCGTGAGTGTTCGCCGTCCCCTGTGGCATTGGTCCGGCGGCCTGATTGGTGTCGTGATTGTGACCGGCTACGCGTTCTTTGCGCCTATCCTTGGCGTCGGCCTGATGTCGGTCGTCAGCATCCTCGGCCAGCTCGTCATGAGTGTCGTCATTGACCGTTTCGGCTTGTTCGGCGCACGCAAAGTGCAAGTCGGCGCCCTACAGTATTTCGGCATCGTGCTTGTGTTTCTAGGCAGTGTCCTTATTTACCAGTAGTGCTGCATTTTCGTTTTCGAGATTCTCGACCTTCGGTCAAGAATGACGGGGGGTATTCCGGTCAAGAATGACGGGGGGTGCTTTTATTGAGGTATTGGATGGCCATCATAGTGAGGTCGTCGCTCTGGTCGGCGTTGCCTACGAACTGGTGGACGGCGGCTGTCATGCGGGTTATGAACTGACGAGGGTACTGCTCCTGTTTTGAGAGGGCGTCTACTGCGACATCTTTCACGCGTTGGGAGCCGAACAGGTCGTGAGCTGTATTTTCGGCCTCGGTGAGTCCGTCAGTGAAGAGGAAGATTGTGGTGTCAGGATAGATCTCCGCCTCTTGCAGCGAGTACTTCCATTCGGGCATGAAGCCGACCGGAATGTTGGGATCGCAGGGCAGCGTGCCGACGCCCGCACCTATGAGCATGGGCGCATCGTGGCCGGCGTTGCAGTAGTGCATATAGCCTGTGGCAAGGTCCAGCACGCCGATGAACAGGGTGACGAACATGTTGGTCTCATTCATCTCGGCCATGGTCTTGTTGAGGCTGTCCATAATGCGGTCAGGCATGGATTCATGGGCTGATACGGTGCGGAATACGGATCTCGTGACGGCCATGAACAGCGAGGCGGGGATACCCTTGCCCGAGACATCGCCGATGCAGAAGAAGAGTTTGCCATCGCGGAAGTGGAAATCGAACAAGTCTCCGCCGACGTCTTTGGCCGGAGTCAGTGAAGCATAGATCTGTACATCATCGCGGTCATCGGCTGTGGGGAAATTTTTCGGCAGCATACCCATCTGTATGGCACTGGCGATACTGAGGTCTCTCTCAATAGCCGCCTTTCTGGCGGTGGCTCCTTTCAGCTCATCTATGTATTTGACAAGCGATTGCTGCATGTTGCCGAATGAGTGGCTCAGCTGGCCGATTTCATCGATTCTCCTGAAATTTGGCAGCTCTGCGTCGAAATGTCCGGAAGCGATCGTCTCGGCTTCCTTGGCCAACTGGTGCAGTGGCCTCAGCTCGTATGAGATGATTCGGATGAATAAGTAGAGCATCAGCAAGAGCCCGACTGCAACTATGGTCGTGATTGTATGACGTAGGCGGTTGAATCCACTGAAGATGTCGCTCTCGGGACAAACGATTGCCATGCTGCACCCTGTTTTACCCAGGGGCTTGTAAAAGACATAACTGTCCACTCCGTCCACGTCCATGTGTTTCATGCCTTCCTCTCCATGTTGCATGGCGTGGCCGAGGGCTGCCATGGCTGTGTCAGCATGCTCTAGGGTCTGGGTAAAGATGGACTGGCGGGTGATTTTTGATGGGTCGGGATGGACGAAGAATGTACCTCCGCGACCGGTCATGATGCTGTAGGAGTTGGGATAGGGCTTCACGGCCGAAATGGTCTGCGACAGCCAGCTCAGCGAGAGGCTTGTGTTGATGACGCCGATGACCTCGCCGTCTGCGTCCTTGATGGCCTTGCAGTAGCTGGTGACCATCTCACTGGTATTGGTAGGGACGTCCATATCTATGTATGGCTCCGTCCAGCACGGATGTTCAAGGAGTTTAGGCATCAGGTACCAGTCCATGTAAAAATACTGGTAGCTGTCGCTGCCGCCTTGTATTGTACGGATAGTGTCTGCGTTGTGCTTGGAATATGCGGAGAAGTAGCGCCCCCGCTTTTTGAAATGATATGGCTCGAAGGCAATGGAGCAGTTGTAGAATTCGGGATTGTTCTGCAGCATGCCACGGCTGTAGACGAACATGGAGTCGGCAGCGTCAGGATGGCGCAACACCAGCCATTCGGTCATGTTTGTGGCGACTTCGACACGGTTGAGGATGCTTTCGACGTTCAGTGATGTCTTGTCCAGAATCTGCGTTGCACGACTGATTGCTTCCTTCCGTACGGCATCGCGGGACTGGTAGAACAGGAAGCCGAGGGTGGCATTGAAGATAAGGGTGGCAAACAGGACCACCCACAGGCTCACCCTGACGGAAAGTTTGCGGCGGAAGTAGAATATGAGTTTTCTCATGGAACAAGTTCTTTATGGGTTATCTCGCGTCCCAGCATCACGTTTTCCACCATCAGGTGGCTGGCCTGCTGCACCATGTCGGGGCGGAGACGGAACTCGCGCTGCCCGGATTCGCGGTCTACCTGAAGGCGCAGGACCTCATCGAGCATAAGACGCTGCATCACGCGGTTGGTGGCGACGCGTTCGCGGTCTACGTATTCCATCACGATCTCCAGCGTCTCGTCGGGATGTTCTGCGGCCCATTCCCAGCCGCGGCGGCTGGCTTCGGCAAAGCGCCGCGCCTGGTCAGGGTGTTTCCGGTAATAGTCGCGGGTCATATATACGCCGTCTTCCTGCACGTTATAGCCGTGGTCGCAGAAGCGGTATACGTTCTTGTCTGTTATAGGCATGCCTGCCTGTATCAGCTGATAGTATTCGTTGTAACTCATGGCCAGCGTAGCGTCAAGTGCTCCGGATATGAACAGGTTGACGTTCTGCGCGAAGCGTATCCACTCGTAGTCAAGGTTTTCCTGTATGCTCATGCAGATGGCCAGCTGGCCGAATCCTACGCTCCATATACCCACACGGGCGCCCTTCTGGGTCAGTGGATCCTTGTCCCGGGCCGAGACGATGACCATGGCATTGTTCATCGATGTCTGAAGGATGTTCACGAGGGGAATGCCTCCGTCTATGATCTCCATCGCCTGACAGAGCTGAAGCGTCGTGGCCTGGCACTCGTTCTTTCTCAAACGGCTCATGGCGGGCTGCGTGGATGATGGATGCTCAATACGGACATTTACACCCGCATCACGGTAGAATCCCTTTGCCTCAGCTACATAGTAGCCTGCAAACTGTGCCTGGGCTGTCCATTGGGGCGTGAACACGATGGTCTCGTCCTGCGCTGCAGCCGGTTTCACCCACATGCCAAGGATGGTGAGGAGTGTAATGGTGATGAATAGTCTTGTATTATTAATCATAGTCAATGGTTATCAGCAGGGATTCCCGACCCATGGCCAGGAATGGGGGAGCTATTTCTTCGCAACTTTCTTTGCGGGTGCCTTGCGGGAGTTTTTCAGGCGCTGCTGCCAGCGGTCACGGGCATACTGCTGCATGTCGGAGACCATGTCGTTTTCATCGATGATCTCGGAACCGAGGAGGGTCTCGAAGACGTCTTCGAGGGTCAGGATGCCCTGAAAACAGCCGTATTCGTCGATGACGCAGCAGATCTGCTCGTTTTTACTGAGCATAGTGTCCCAGATCTCGTCAAGGGGGGTGTCTTCATTGATGAGCTCGATGTCACGGCGTATGCTGCCGAGGTCACGGTCGAATTTGTCGTCGGCCAGGAGCTGGAGGGCGTCGCTGCGGAGGATGTAGCCGGTGATGTATTCGTCTGATTCGGCATAGACGGGGATACGTGAGTGATGGAAGAAGGTCTTGTCCTTGTAGTAGGTCTTGAGCTTCATGGATTCAGGAGCGATGGCGCAGACTACGCGGGGTGTCATGACATCACTGGCCTTGATGTCCTCCATCTTTATAAGGTTTTGGATGACTGCGTTTTCGTCTTCGTCGATGACCTCTTCTTCTTCGGCCACGTTGGCGATTGCGGATACCTCTTCGCGGCTGACTGATGTGTCGGGATCGTCAGGCGTGATGGTGCGCTGCAGGAATTCTGCTATGACGACCAGGGGATACATGATGATTATGATGCCGCCCAGGCAAAGGGTGGTCACGCCCATGAGGCTTTTCCAGCGGGTGGTACCGATGGTCTTGGGAATGATCTCGGAGAATACGAGGATGAGGATGGTCATGATGGCCGATATGAGACCGAACCATTCCGAGCCGAAGATGATGGTGGCCTGACGGCCGACTCCGGCAGCGCCTATGGTGTTGGCTATAGTGTTGAGGGAGAGGATTGCAGCAATGGGACGTGAGGAGTCCTGCTTGTATTTTTTGAAGCGGGCGGCGTATTTGTAACCTTCCTCTTCACGCATGGTGATGTGGGAGAGGGGAGTGGACATCAATGTGGCCTCAAGTATCGAACAGAGGAAAGAGATGGCCATTGCGGTCAGGAGGTATGTCAGCAAAAGTAACATTGCACAAATATACTAAATATTCTTCGGAAAAATATTGTAGATTTGTGTTTATGAAAAAACTAAGGCGTACATTCAGGAAGTTTCTGGTCGTGACCGCAGTGGCCGCGGCTATACTTTTGTTGGGCATGCAGGTCGTGCTCAACGGCCGCGTGCTCACGGGAATTGTCAATAGAGTGGCTGCCGGATATGTGGACGGGGAGGTGAAGTTTGCCAGCGTGGAGGCTTCCGTGTTCAGAAGCTTTCCTTATTTGAATGTACGTGTGGACAGCGCAAGCATTGTCGGCGGGGAGGAGAAGGATACCCTCCTGTCGGTGAGGGTCCTGGAGGCATCGCTGGATTATGTGGCCGCATTGCGTGGCGAGTACAGGGTGAGGCTGGCCAGGATGGTGCGGCCGAGGATATTCGCCCATTATTACGACAGCACTGCGAATTGGGATATTATCAGGATCCCGTCTGACAGTACTGAGTCCGGCGAGGCTAGTGGCTCTGTGCCGCGAATTGTCATTAACAGCGTAAGTCTGGAGGACAGCCCTTATGTGTTGTTTACGACTCCGAGGGATACGGTGGAGCTGATGGTAGAGCGTTGTATGGCAGAGGGACATGAGGGGGCGCTGCGTCTGGATGTCGCGGCTGTTGCGTTCGCAGTGACCAGGGATTACGGGAAGATGCGCATTCCGCTTGAATTGGGCGCAGACCTGGGCATCAAAAACGTGCATGATGGAAGTGACATTTCCGTGACGGGGCTGAGGACCAGGGTGGCGCAACTGGATATGACGGGGCGTGGGGATTTGATGTTGAGGCCGGACAGCATATATGTCAAGGCAGAGGCGGAGATTGACCGTTGTCCAGTGGGAGATATAGTGAAGGAGTTTGGAGAGAATTTTCCTGATTTGAAGAAAGTCAGGACTGATGCCGTGGTGTCGTTGACGGCGCTGTGTGACGGCTGGTATGTGCCGGAGAGGGGAGCGTTGCCGCTTTTGGTCGCAGAGGTGGTGGTGCCGACGGCGTCATTTGACTATGAAGGTGTTGACCGAGAGAGTTATGTGAGCCTGGAGGCTTCGGCGGAGACGGATGAGGCTGGCAGGCTGGATGTAGCTCTCGGGGAGCTGATGGTGGATGCCGGCGGTGTGGAGGTGATGTTGTCCGGTTCGGTGGCGGATGCGCTTGGAAAGGACCCGCAGCTGGGACTGAAAGGCTTTATGGAAGCCAGGGTAGATACGTTGACCAGGTTGTTTACGCAGGAGATGGGTATTGTGGGGACCGGGGATGTCAAGGCTGATCTGAACGCCAGGGCGCGGCTGTCGCAGCTGGATATGTATAACATTTCCAAAGCTGATATCCGCGGCAGCGTGACGGTGGACGGGCTGGTGTTGAACGCATGGGACACGTTGAGCGCTTATGTGGACAGGGCAAGTGTGGAGATTGGTTCGAAGAAGGACAGGATCACGGCAGAGATGACGGTGGACAGTCTTAGCCTGGCTTATCTGGAGAGCATGTTTGTCCGCGGTCGCAGGTTGTATCTCAGCGCTCATGCGACGGATTTGCTGAAGCAGCGGGGCGAGGCCCGCTTTTTCCCGTTCACGGGAACGTTCCGTGCCGGGCGCCTGGGTATAAGGGACGGGGCTGATATGAGCGTGTTCCTCATTGGCAGCGAGGAGCAGTTCAGGGTGGTGCCGTCTACTGAGAAGGACGGGTCGCCGACGTTGTATTTCAATGGCTCCAACAAGCTTGTCGGCATGAGGGAGAGCGTCAACAGGTTTGGCTTCAGGGATTTGGTGTATTCGGCATCGGCGAGAAAGAGGGAGGCCCGCAAGGAAGGGGAGAGACGGCCGAGGAGACCGCGCGGGGAGTTGCCGTCATGGATGACGGACCCGGATTTCCGCAAGAACGATATTGATATAAGGCTGGATGAAAGTATGGCGAAGTACTTGAGGGAGTGGAATCTGACGGCAGATTTGAGTGTCGGCGGGGGCAGGGTGACGTCGCCTTATTTCCCGCTGAAGACGGAGTTGGGAGAGGCGGTCGGCACGTTTGACGGTAATGAACTGGAGATGAAGAGCCTGACGATCCGTGCCGGGCGGTCCGATATTTCCGCACAGGCGACGCTGAAAGGTATCCGCCGTGCATTGCTCGGACGGGGAATGCTGACACTTGACGCTAAGGTGACTTCCGAGGTGATTGATGCCAATGAGATGTTTTCGGCTTATGCGTCAGGACAGAATTATGTGCCAGATGCAGAGACTGTTGAGGAGAATGAAACATTTGAGGATGATGACTATCTGGAAAAGGTGGAGGCTTCGGCTGACTCTGCCGGAGTGCTGTTGATCCTGCCTGGCAATTTCAATGCGAATATTTCACTGGAGGCCGGGAATATCTACTATGACAGCCTGCATATTGATTGGATGGCTTCGGATATCGCCATGAAGCAGAGGTGCCTGCAGGTGACCAATACCGTGGCATCTTCCAATATGGGTGACATTTATTTCGAAGGCTTCTACTCAACCCGGTCCAAGGAGGATTTGAAGGTGGGATTTGACCTTAATCTTGTGGATATTACTGCGGAGAAGGTGATTCAGCTGTTCCCGGCAGTGGATACGATCATGCCGATGCTGAAGTCTTTCAAAGGGCTTCTTGACTGCGAGCTGGCCGCGACTTCTTCGATGGATGCGGAGATGAATCTCCTGCTACCGTCAATTGACGGTGTGATCAATATCGGTGGTAAAAACCTTTCTCTCGAAGGAAGTCCTGAGCTGACAAAGATTGCCAGGACGCTGAGGTTCAAGGATAAGAAGCAGATGGCCGTCGATATAATGACGGTGAACGGAATGATTCGCGACAACGTGCTGGAGATTTTCCCGTTCATCATCAATGTTGACAGATACACGGTCGCGGCAAGCGGTATCCAGAATCTGGATGAGTCGTATAAGTATCATATTTCGGTGATTAAATCGCCGTTGCCGTTGAAGTTCGGTGTAAATGTGTGGGGAAACAGCTTTGACAAGATGAAATTCGGCCTCGGGAAGGCACGGTACAAGAATGTCAATGTGCCTGTGTTTACCAAGCAGCTGGATACTGTGAGGTACAACCTTGTGGGCTCCATCCATAATATTTTCGAGGTGGGGGTTGACAAGGCTGTCGAGGCTAACCGGAACCAGAGTCTGGTGGAAGATAAAAAGACAGCTGAGCAGTATAATGCCGGGACGTTGACCGAAGCGCTTGGGAGCGAGGAAGTCAAGGTAATTGAAGAGGCTTCCGAGGAGGCCTCAGAGGAGGAGAAAAAGAATGAATAGCCAGGAGTATATCGAGGTGGCGGTGCGGCTGTCGCCATGGTCAGACGAGAACGCCGAAATTGTGATGGCGGAGCTGTCCGAGCTTCCGTATGAGTCGTTTGTGACGGAAGAGCCTTTTTTGAAGTGTTATATCCAGAAGGATTTGTATGATGCGCAGGGTTTGAAGGCCGTGCTTTCGGGCTTTGATGTTGAGTATAGCGTGTCACTTGTCGAAGGGGCTAATTGGAACGAGCAGTGGGAGAAGGAGTTCCGGCCGATTGTGGTGGACGGAAAGGTGACGGTGAAGGCATCGTTCAATGTGGATGTGCCGCGGACGCGTTTTAATATCTGGATAACGCCTGATATGGCGTTCGGGACAGGTTATCATCATACTACGTATCAGATGATGTCGATGATGCTCCGCTTTGAAGATGCGATAAGAGGCCATGTGGTGCTGGATATGGGTTGCGGGACTGGCATTCTGGGTATTCTGGCGGCTAAGATGGGAGCATCGAGGGTATTTGCCGTGGATATTGATGCCGTGGCGGCCCGGTCTGCCTGGGGAAATGCGCATTGGAACAGGGTGGGGAAGAAGGTGGAGAGCCGCTGTGGTGATGCGTCGCTCCTGCAGATGGGAAAGTATGATGTGATACTGGCCAATATCAACAGAAATATCCTGTTGCAGGATATGGAGACGTATGTGAGGTCGTTGAGGGCTGGGGGCCTGCTGTTGATGAGTGGGTTCTTTACGGCTGATGTGGCAATGTTGCGGGAGGCGGCCGAAGGACTCGGAATGGTGTTTGAGAGGCAGACTTCCCGTGAGGATTGGGCGTGTGTCGTATTGTCCAAACCGAAAAAACAGCTATCTTTATAGTCTGATTACACGCGGGTGTGTTGTAATTGGTAGCCAAGCCAGACTTAGGATCTGGTGCCTCACGGCGTATGGGTTCGAGTCCCTTCACCCGCACGAACTATATCAAACTTGGTTCCTGCATTTTTTCATACAGGTGGGCTGCTTAATACTTAATCTTGAAGTAATCAAGCAATGCTTTATAGTTGTCCTGAGCCGAAAGGCAGGTATCCGTGAGATAACCGTTGATGTGTCCCCACTCTCTTAGACCTCTGTAATAGAAAAACTTAAGTTCTTCGGTTATAATAAAAGGGACGATTCCGTTCGCCAGGCATTCCTTGAACATAACCAGCCTTCCTACCCTGCCGTTTCCATCCTGAAACGGATGGATTGACTCGAACTTCTGGTGAAGGTCGATAATGTCCTCCAAGGATTTGGAAGTCTTTGCGTTGTATGCAGAAAGAAGGTCTTTCATCCTTGCATGTACTTCTTCAGGAGGACAGGTGACATTTCCGCCGACTTCATTCGGCAACTTCTTATAATTACCGACATTGAACCAGGACTTGAGGCTATCTGAGGTTCCGGTTTTAAGTATTCTGTGAATCTCTTTAATAAAAGGCTCGGAGAGCTTATCCTCCGCCCGGTCTATGATAAGGTCAATGCAACGGAAGTGATTGGTGGTCTCGACTATATCATCGACATTGATACTTTCATCTGTAATGCCGATTGTATTTGTCTCGAAGATAAAACGAGTCTGCTCGTGTGTCAGGCGGCTTCCTTCTATATGGTTGGAGTTATATGTGAGGTCTATTTGGGTACGGTGGTAGATACCGCCGCTGATTTTGCCTTCTTTCTCTTCACGGAGACGTTTCAGCAAAGGACTTGCTTTCAGCTTCCCTTTACGGGGCAATGGAGCATCGGCAGGAATGTTCCATGTCTTTCCTACAAGAACTGCTCCATTAATCTTTCCGGTCGCACACCAGTTCCTGACAGTGCGCTCTGAGAGATCGTGTTGCTGAGCAAATTGGCTAACAGATACGAGTTCCATCTTTATCGGCAATTATCTTATGTACACCGAATACAAATATAGTGTTTTTTGCCGATATCGGCAAAAATTTAGTCCGTTTCAATGTCCTGATATTTCTCTGGAAGAGGTTTCCTTCTCAAAACCCGATGAACAATAATTCTGTAAACCGAACAGATACACGGCACTAAAATCGTCAAAAATGGTTCGATAATTGTCCCGTTGCCCGCACGGAAATAACTGTTCAAGGTGGTTTTTTCGTATATTTGCGGGGCATGTCGAAGAAAGAGTGTATATGGTTATTCTTGGATTGGCAAAAAGCGATAGGGCGCAGGGGCTGCTGGCGTTGAGTCCGCTGGTGGTGTTCCTTGCGGTGTTTCTGGTGTCGTCAGTCGTCGCCAGGGACTTTTATAAGGTGCCGGTGGTGGC
>JAFZPY010000024.1 GCA_017552475.1 Bacteroidales bacterium
CTTTTAGTTCGATTCCTCCGAAATGCACTTTCCTACGGTGTTCGGGGGAATTCTTTTTCCCTAAATCAAAGATACAAAATTTCTAACACATTAACAATCAATTTGTTATAAAGTTTTCATCAATTTGCGACTGTCCCTAGTGTAATGGCAGCACACAGGTTTTCGGGGCCTGATTGCCGGTTTCCAACCCGGTAGAGGAGGTTCGATTCCTCCAGCCCGTGCCAGATATGGAGGAGAAGCTCACACAGCAACCGCGCCCCCGGGACAATTTCAAGGCCTGGGAGGATCCGCTGTACAACGACCTCCGGAAGATATTCTCCCGCGCCCGGCTGCGTGAGGTCCTGACCCACAGCTCCTTCTACGAGAAGGAAGACAAGGGCAACAGCCGCTATGTCTTCGCAGGGATGTCCGTCTTCAAGGGCCAGGTCGCTGAAGTCCTGTACAAGTACTTCACCGGCGACGGCACCCGTCTCCAGCACATCCTTGGCAACCTCTTCCGTCAGGAGCGCCTCGAGCGTATGTTCGACTCCTGGAAGCTCCGGCAGTTCGTCCGTGCAGGATCGGGGTTCAACGTCGACACCCACAAGCACATCTTCGTCTACGCCATCTTCGGCTATGTGTCCACCCTGGATGACAACCTCCGCAACTGGTTCATTTCCAAATACATCCTTGCGGACGACGTGAAACACTTCTTCACGCATCGCAAGCGCAACCGCGACATCCTCGCCCAGGCGGACGAGATCGTCCGCCAGACAGACGGGCGCAGGCTCACGCTGGAAATGGAGCAAACGGAGGACGACCTGCACCGTGCCAAGGCCGTGCTCTCCGACGGCACGCTCCTGTGCGAAGCCACCAGTAAGAGCTGGCGCTACGCCCGTGCCAAGGCCTCAAAGGCGGCGCTGAACCTCCTGGCCACGCCCGGTCGCAAGGCCCTTCTCTCCAATCCGGAATACCAGGCCCGAGTCCTCGCCAAGCAGGAGGAGGAAAAGGCCCGGCGGGCTGCGGCCATCGCCGAACGTGATGCCGCCAAGGAAGCCCTGCGGCTCAAGAAGGAGGAAGAGCGGGCGGCCATCGCCAAGGCGCGCGACGCCAAGCGCCGCGCCAGCCAAGCCGAGGCCAAGAAGCGCCGGGCGGAGAACGCCGCCCGCGCCGCGGCCAAGGCCGCCAAGGAGGCCCGCCCTATGAGCGCCAAGAAACGCCGCCACCTCGAGGACAAGAAGAAATGACAATCCCGGCTCTGACGGCCGGGATTGTTGTTTGTCATATTGAGCGCTAGCGAAGGATCTAATTGATTCTCTTCGAAAATGCCAAGCTGAGATACTTCTCGCAGGACTTGTCGACGATGTAGGCGTCGAACGATACCTCGTCCTTACCGCCGCCCTGCTTCCTGTAAAGCTCCTTGTTCCAGCGCCATTTCAATGGCTGCTCTGACTGAACCAGCTGGGTTAGCAGAGCGTGGTTCTCCTCATCGCTGTTGTAGTACTTACCCTCATACTCGAACTGTACGCCCTTGCCCACGTAGCAGAGCCCTTCGCTGACGGGAAGTTCGACACGATCACTGTCAAACGCCAACTCGTCCAGCATGCCCTTCTGCAGCCTCTCGTATTGCAGAAGCTTTTCGACATCAATGTCGTACGAGAGGCATCCTTCCCTCAGTTCCCAGTTGGTTGTTTCATCTTTATAATAAATCATTCTCTCAGTGAAGTAATTGTCGATGATGATCTGCATAGCATCTACTGCTGTGATTCCAGGATGGTTGGATTTGACTGTAGATATATTATTGCTGATACGTGCACCTTGATTTGCTACTGCGTATGAAGAATAGGTGTAAGTAGTTTCATTACCACTTATATTAAGGCCTCCACACGTGGACATTGGTATGTTTCGTATATTTTTTCACATGAGTCCGTTATATGATGTAGGTAGACAGCTACCTATTCATCAGTTGTTATATCGGTCTGGCGTACAATAGTAAATTTCTGATCATGGTTCCATTCACATTACTGTAATTTTGTTTGGCAGTTCACTATTGAAAGATGATCAATTGTATCGATTTCAACCTTTTAAGGTCTCATTAAATACTCTTCGTCTACCTGTGTTGGTGTTTTGATTATCAGTCATACAGATAAGAATTACATTTTTCTTTTTTAATATATTTCTTAAATGTGAGGCCCATGGGTGTTCAAATATACTATCTGATTGGCCAGAAAGTGATTCTGACGCGCAACTGATAATAAAATAACATTCTGGATGTTGGTCTATATATGATTCTAGATATGCATCTAAGACACTTCGATCTGTTGAACGACATCATAAAAGTGGAACATTCTGGCATAGAAGCTGATAACGAAAAGCTGCTTCGTTACCGTGACCATAAATATCTCCTTGTCGTTCAGCTGGAACTGGTACTATATTTTGTATATTAAATATATTTGGATCCGCAGTTTCTCATTGAATTATATTTGCTCTGTTATCGTTTTTTGGTCGAGCAAGATGATCGTATGATGAAAATATATCCCAGTACATATAGTCTTGTGTAGCCTTCCTAAGACTGGAGAACCAGGAGTACTCCTTGTTGAAGATATCCGCCGCCTTAAGGACGATGGCAGAATAATCCAGCGGCTTGACTATCAGGGCGTCAACCCTTTCCTTGATGGCGTTGCCGTCGGGCTTGGTGATGGTGAGAATGAGGTTGATAGGGTTAGGATAATCGGGCGTATACGTATAGGGCGCCGCGAGTTCCGAAGTGACGCCGTCCGTTTCGATTTCTACTTTCTGAAGAGTAAGCCCCTCGGCGAAGGTAATGCCTTCGAGCAGATTCACTTCCTGGTCGACCTGCAACTGCTTGTTCTGGAGGTTCTCCAGTCCGAATACCGCCACGGCAGTCAAATCAACATCAGCCGTAGAACTGTTGCCGGCTTCGTCAGTGGCCTTGATCTGGAGCTTGCCGGCTTCGGAGACTTTGTCTCAGGAGTTGAGGGTCTTCGCAGAACCTTCCGTCGGAGTGAAAGTGAGAGCAACGGTGCAGGAGGACGAGACGTCATCCTTCCACGAGGCTACGGACTGGTCGCCTATCTTCAACTCATTGCCGGAGATTGTGACAGCGGGACAGGCAATGACGTTCACAGTGCTCGCAGAGACCGTGATGGTCGGGGCATTCTTGTCCTTCTCCGGAGTTGGCGGAGTCGGAGGAGTCGGCTCAATCGGCTCGTCGCCGCCGCAGGAGACGGCAAAAGACATCGCTAACAAAGCAATGGAGAGAGTCTTCGCTGCGCCCAGAATGAGATTAAATCAACGCATAATAAAAACTTGTGTCTCTGGACATTCCGGCCTGGGAACATAATTCCGGGGATCAGGATGATGACCGCTACGGAAAGAGCTCCCTTGTCGTGCCAATCTCC
>JAFZPY010000002.1 GCA_017552475.1 Bacteroidales bacterium
GCATCGCGCCGTCGACGAGCCAGCAGTTGTCATAGCCTTTGCCGTAGCGCAGTGCGGGGAAATCGGCATTGATATCGCGTCCTATGGGTTTTGGCGTCAGGAAGTCCATCGGCGTTCCGGCTACGGGGAGGACTTCACCGGTGGGGATGAGAGTGTCGTCGGTGGGCAGCCACTCAGAGGCATTGAGGCACATGACGTGGCCCTTGATGTCGCCGCAACCTTCGCCGTTGAGGTTGAAATAGGCGTGGTTGGTGAGATTGATGACTGTGGGGGCGTCGGTCTCGGCTGTGAGGGTGAGAGTGAGGGCATTGTCGTCGCTCCAGTGATAGTGGGCAACGGTCTTCACATTGCCGGGATAGCCGGCTTCTCCGTCCTGTGAGAAGTACATGAATTCGACGTCATCGCCGACGATGCGGCTGTCCCATACCTGATTCTGGAAGCCGTCCGGACCACCGTGGAGATGGTTAGGGCCGTTGTTGACCGGAAGGTTATAGGTTTTGCCGTCGAGGGTGAAGATGCCTTTGGCGATACGATTTGCATAGCGGCCGGGGACCTTGCCGGAGCATGGGCCGTCGCCAAAGTAGGATGCGGGAGCGGGATAGCCGAGCACGACATCCGCGAGTTTGCCGTCGCGGTCCGGAACGGCGATAGATACTATGCCGGCTCCGATGCTGGACAGGCGCACGAAAGCTCCGGATGCGTTGGTTATCGTATAAAGGATTATTTCTTTGCCGTCGGGGGATGTTCCCCAGGTCTCCTGTTTGATTTTCATGATGTTTTCTGGTGTTTTGTCTCAAAGATACGAATATAATCGGAAAACATTGTAACTTTACGACATGACGTCAAAGAGCATCATATTCATTTTAGCATCCGCGGCCGTCCTGTCTGCATGCGCGGCTCGTGCTTCCAAAGCCGTAATCCGTCAGGAACGGTCTTTTCCGATGATTTCGGTTCCCTCGACCATCACGGACATCCCTTCACGCATAGAATACACGACAGAGCACTTCTGGGACAGGTTCCTGTCCGTAGACACCACGTTCGTCTGCGACAGTGTCCTCGTCAACGGCATCACCCACGCCGAGCTTGAACAGGCCATGGGCAACTGGGCCTATATCGCCGGCATGGCGCCCGTCTCCTCCGGAAGGAATGGTGCAGAGGCACTGTATCATAAGCTTGAGTCCTTCTCGCAGGCCTTCTCGGATACTGTCGTAGCGTCTTCCGTCATCCCTCTCGTCGAGAAATACCTCTACGACCCCAACAGTCCCGTCCGCAACGAAGATGTCTACCAGCGCTTCGCCGACCTGCTATCCAGGTCCTCCCTCGTGGACGAAGGGCGACGCATGACATACGCCTATGACGCCGGGATGGCCGCACTCAACAGTGTCGGGACACCTGCCGCCGACTTCCGCTTCACTGACACGGAAGGCCGCATCAGGAGCCTCTACGGCATCAAGGCCGACTACCTCCTGCTGATATTCGGCAACCCCGGCTGCGGGGCCTGCAAGGAACTTATGGATGCCATCTCTTCTGACGGACACATTTCCGGCCTCATCGCCTCCGGACGGCTGAAGGTCGCCGACATATACATTGACAATGAAGTAGATGACTGGAAATCACACATCAACGAATACCCCGCAGCGTGGATCAACGGTTATGACCACCTGTTCTCAATACGCACCGACCGCACATACCACATAAGGGCCATCCCGTCGATGTATCTGCTCGATGCCTCCAAAAAAGTAATACTCAAGGATGCAAACCAGGAAGTTGTCCTGTCACGCCTTTCCTCCATACAATGATGACTATGAAATTTTTCCGCAGCCTGTTCACGGCAAGCCTGATTATCACTTCCTGCACGGCCGCCCATGCCCAGTTCTGGAGCGTCGGTGAAGAAAAACCGTCCACCAGGTGGATGACTATTGAAAACAAGACTTACAAGCTCATTTACCCCTGCGGGACAGACTCCCTGGCCAGGGTGTATCTCGACGAGCTGGAGCGTTTCCGCACGGCCAATGGCAGAAGCATCGGCTTCCGTCCGGGCGAACGCAGCTGGGGAAAAATACCGGTCATCCTTCACCCCTTCACGGCGACTTCCAACGGCTCTGCCGCATGGGCGCCAAAGGGCATGCATCTGTACGCCGCTCCGGAGTACCAGTGGAGCGACCCCATGCCATGGGAGACGCAACTTGCCGTCCACGAATCGAGACACGTCTCACAGATGCAATTCGGCTACAAAGGACTTTTCATGCCGTTCAACTATCTCTTCGGGGAAATGTGGCAGGGAGCACTCCTCGGCCTCTATCCCGGCCAGCCTCTCATGGAGGGTGACGCCGTGACGGCCGAGACAGCCCTGACCCCCGGCGGCAGAGGCAGGACAGCTAAATTCCTCAACTACATGGATATAGCCCTTGACAGCGGAGATTACAGGAATTACTACAGATGGATTTACGGTTCATACCGGCACTACGCTCCCGACTTCTATAAAATCGGTTACATGACCGTTGCCGGCATGCGTTATTTCTACGATGACGCCTCTTTCATGAAGCGCTACTACGACAACATCACAAAGAATCCATTCCATATCGGCAACCTCCAGAAGACCGTGCGGCAAGCTTCCGGCAAGAGCTTCAAAAGCACATTCTCCGACATGATGGAAAGCTACGCCTCCATGTGGAAAGAAGAGGCTGCCGCGAGAGCTCCTTTCATCAGCGCGGAACGAGTCAGCAAAGTCCCTTCATTCCATACAGACTACAATATCGAAGGCTTCATAGGTGACGACATCTATGTGACTGTCAGCGGCCTTCTCGTGCCCCCGGAACTCGGAATCCTCCACCCGGACGGCTCATACAAAAGAATCTGCACCGTCTCATCAGAGATAAGCCAGTTCACCCACGACCCCGTCAGGGAGCGCTTTTACTTCTCCGAAGAAATACAGTCGCCGAGGTTCTCACTCTCAGGCGGTTCAATCATCCGTTACTATGACATCCGGGCCCGCAAGGTGCGTGACCTCTGCACCTCAGGGCGTCTCTACAATCCCAATCCCTCCCATGACGGCACCCTGGTCGCCGCAGCCGAATATCCTGTCACCGGAGGCTCCGCCCTTGTCCTGATAGAAACGGAACACGGCCGTATTGTCAGCCGCATCCCCGCGCCCGAAGGCATCCAGATGACAGAAGCCGCATGGCACGGAAAGACCCTGTACATGATAGGGATAAGTGCCGAAGGATACGGACTGTACCACATCGACCCGCATGGTGATGCCACCTGGACCTGCGTCAGCGCACCATCAATCCAGACAATGGCGGAAATCGGCACCGAAGGCGACCATATCACTTTCATCAGCGACCGCGACGGGCAGACAGAACTATACTGCTACTCTCCCGCCGGAAACCGCTTCTTCCAGAAAACATCCACACGCTTCGGCATGTGCGGCAACCACTTCTCCGAAGACGGCAGCACCATGTACTTCAACATGCCCACGCATGAGGGCACGGCAATATACAAAACGGCTGTCTCCAATCTCATTTCCAAAGAGGTCTCAATGGCAGATGTGCACAAATGGCAGATCGCCGACAAACTCTCCATGCAGGAAATGGAGCTTGCCGGCAATGAAACACTCCACCACGTCGAAGACACCACCGTCAGCGCGCCCAGAAGATACGGCAAACTGGCCAATCTCGTCAAATTCCACTCCTGGGTCCCCCTGTACGTCAACAGCGACGACCTCCAGAGCTTCAGCCTGGAAATCACTAATGACGATGCTTCTCTTGGCTTCACGGGGCTTTTCCAGAACGAACTGTCTACATTCTACGGACTCCTGGGCTATCATGCACATAAGGACGAAGGCAAATGGCGCCACTCCGGACACCTGAGGTTCGTATATTCCGGCTGGACACCCGTAATAGAAGGGACCGTTGACTTCAACGAAAGGAACAACCGGCAATTTTTCCGCAGGGCCTATTTAAAGGATGGTCTCGGATTCATACAGAACACCGTCAGGAACGACAATACTCCATTTGTCCGTGGCCGCGTCAGGCTATATATCCCCTATTCTTTCACAAAAGGCGGCTTGAGAAAAGGCCTCATCCCCTCTGTCTCCCTCACCATGACCAACGACTGGTTTGACACCTCAGTGGCTTATATGACCAACGACGGCAATGCCGACGAGACTGTAAATGTCTACAGGCTAATGTATCTTGCCCGCGGGCACAACGTCATGATGTCAACACTTTCTGCCTCTTTGCGCGGCTTTATCATGCGCCCCATGGCTCCCTCGCAGACATTCCCATCACTTGGTATTGGTGTGGAAGGAGGGTTCGGCATGAGGCCGATGCTGGACAATGTCCTCTCCCCTCACGCATACCTCTACATGTACGGCTACCTGCCCGGATTTAGCAGACAGCAGGGTCTCAAACTGACCGCCCTCGGACAAAAGCTGTTCAAGAAAAAACTCTCCATTCCTGAAGATCACACAAAAATACTCCCCCGCGGCTACGAGAGCACGGTATCCCAATACCTTTACTCCTTCTCCAATACCCAGGCTCGCCTGACGGCGGATTATGCAATTCCATTCTATGTAGGAGACATTTCGTTCCTCTCTCCTGTCCTCTATGCGACCCATTTCACCCTGATGCCGTTCTACGACATGACTCTCCTCAAGGGAGGCAATCTCTTCTCCGCCGGTGCAAGCCTTACGCTCAGGACCAAGAACTTCGCATGGTTCCCCTTTGACGGAGAGATGGGCATCCGCGTCGGATACCGTGGCGGCTCATATTACGACGACCTCCACAACGCCGGCGTTGTGGACGGGCATACTTCTACGGAGATGATATTCTCAATGGATTTCTAGCGGTCCAGCCGCTTCCAGAGCCAATACATAAACGCTCCCCAGCCGAGGAAAAGGAGCGCATGCACCCAATAAGGCACCGACGTGGAATACACATCATCCTTCACGACCTTCTCATATTCCGGGATGTCGGCATAATAATAGGCCCCGGCGCCGAAATCATAGCCATCAGCCAGCCCGAGGCCGCGGATCATTATCCAGAGCGCGCATATAACAGTCACGACGACCAGAACGATCGTCGTGACTTTAAATATTTTGCGCCGGTCCATTATTTAAACTGGTCAAGCACGGGGATGTCAAAGACTACTCCGGAGAGCAGGATCCACACGGCAAACAACGTCAGGGCGATATTGAACAACTGGCCGATGACATAGAGCCACAGCACCTTGCCGCCCTGCATGCGGCTGCCGATCTCCTTGAAATTGGTATCCAGACCGATGGATGTGAACGCAAGCACGAAAGCCCAGTTCTTATATTGGTCCAAAACGCCGTTGATTGCTTTCACCTCAGAACCTCCGAACACTGGCTGGATGATAAATGAAGCTACAAGCGAAGCAACGAAGAAACCGATGATAAACTTAGGGAAACGGTTCCAGATCTCATCTGCGCCCACCTTTGCATCGCCCGTCTTCTCGACTTTGGTAGCAAAGAACACTGCCACGAAGAACGCGATGAAGCCAATCAGGATATTCTGAATAGACTTCACAAGCACAGCGGCCTGTTCTGCCTCGGCTCCAAGCGCATTGCCCGCCAGAACCACGGCACCGGTACTGTCAACAGTACCACCGATGAGCGCACCGCCCATCAGTTGGCTCATGCCCACAGCGCGGATAATCATCGGTTCGAACACCATCATGATGATAGTGAAGATGATGGATATGGAGATAGCTATGGAAAGGTCATCCTTGCGGGCCTTTGCAGCAGCTCCGGTTGCAATCGCGGCGCTTGTGCCGCAGACGGAAGTCGCGGAAGCAAGGGTAATCACGAGAGGCTTGTTGTCAATCTTCAGGACCCTTGTACCAAACCACCACATGAACAGGATGACAACAGGAGTCACAATCCACGCGATGCCGAGACCGTAGAGGCCGAATTTGGCGATGTTGGAGAACAGCACGGAGAAGCCCATGATGACAAGTCCCGTCTTGATGTAGTATTCAGTCTTGATGGCCGGTTTGAGCCACTCAGGCACACCGACGGTATTGGATATCAGCAGACCGACGATAAGGGCCCAGAATGCCCATTCAAGGTACCTGTTGAGAGTAAACTCAGCGCTGACGAGACGCACGACAATAGCGAGGACAAAAAGGCCTGCGAAAGCGGGGAGGAATTTCTTCACGCTTCCGCCCATAATACTCACGCCGCCGGCGAAGAGCACGGCAAGCACGATGAATGTCCTGGCGCATTTAATCCAGAACGCTGCGGATGCGAACTGGGCACCGAGGCCGACAGCTTTAGCAGCCTGGGCCTCAGACAGTTTCTCACCGAGAGTCCACGTGGAAAACTTGAGGGCAGAGAAATCAAACCAGCCCGTGAGTACGGCGACACAGCCGATAAGGATTACAATGGCTCCAATCCATACTGCGAGCCAGTCTTCAGTCTTGAGTTTTTTAGTCAGTTCACTCATTGGTTTATGATTTTAGTTTTGATGCTATCCATGCGGCATCTACGCAGGCGAACCCCTCCTCCGGCCGGAGAGAGGGATTGCGAGACACTATGCCGAGACAGTCTTCATAGACATTGAAACCTATCTTAATACCCATCATCTGCCCGGAGAGAGGGAAAGAGAGGGAAATCTCATTGTCCGCGCCGTCCATCCTGTAGAACTTGAATGGGGTCTCCATCAGTTCACGGGCCTTGTCCTGATCGCTCTTCTGGGTCTCTGTGACCATCTCCATGCGCGTGACCCATTTGCACATTTCCACGACAACGTCATCAAGTCCCGCCTCGAAAATATTCGTCTTTTCAACGAGGGAGCCCGTATCGGACACCCTCCTGAGAGTATAACCCTCAAGGGCGGATACCTGCTGTGAGATGGCTTCCATCCGGCTCTCATCAAGAGCGCCTTCCGGCAGCAGCCAAATCATGAGCTTCTTTTCAGGGTCGTGATACAACGTCTCATATCTGGCGAGATTTCTCTGGCCGCATGCCTCGCACTGCCATACGAACAGCGAGCCGTCGAGGGCCCCGGCTTTCAGCGCAGGGTCCACGGCAGTATTGATACTCATAAACGTGTCTACAGCCTGTTGATGACCGCAGTGGAGACAAGTGTATGTGCTGCGTGCTGGAGCCATGGATTACTGAATCTTGCGGGCACCGTCGGAAATCACTACGTCATAAATCTTGGGAGCATGACCGAAACGGGCCTTGAACTGCTCCTGGGCAGAGCCGACGAAGGCATCGTAGAGTTCTTCCCTGACAAGATTGATAGTACATCCTCCAAAGCCGCCTCCCATGACGCGGGAGCCGGTGACTTCGCACTTGCGCGCAAGCTTGTTGAGGAAATCAAGCTCCTCGCAGCTCACTTCATACAGCTTGGACAGGCCGAAATGGGTCTGGTACATCATCTCTCCCACGGTCTCATAGTCGCCTCTTTCAAGGGCGTCGCAAACATCCAGCACCCGTTGAACTTCTCCGATGACATACTCGGCGCGAAGGAAATCCTCCTCGGGAATCTCACCGCGGACTTCGTCAAGCCAGACCCTCTTGGCATCGCTGAGGAACTCGACCTCCGGATGATTCTTACGGATGGCAGCAGCGGCGTTCTCGCAGCTTGCGCGGCGCTTGTTGTATGCCGAAGACGCAAGTTCGTGCTTCACGCAGCTGTCGATGAGCACCACCCTGTAGCCCTTGGGATCGAAGGGGAAGTATTTATATTCAAGGGTCTTGCAGTTGAGGCGGATAAGGGAGCCTTTCTTGCCGAAGATTGAGGCAAACTGGTCCATGATGCCGCATTTCACGCCGCAGTAGTTATGCTCCGTGGACTGGCCGATCTTCGCAAGCTCGAATTTATCGATGCCGTTTGAGAAAATCTGGTTGAGGGCAAAAGCGAACGTACTCTCAAGCGCCGCAGAAGAAGAGAGGCCTGCACCGAGGGGGACATCTCCCGCGAACACGGTATCAAATCCTTCCACTTTGCCGCCACGCTTTTCCATCTCGCGGCATACGCCGAAGATATAACGGGCCCACTGCTGATTGGGGACATCCTTCTCCTCAAGCCCGAACTCCACATATTCGTCATAGTCCAGTGAAAAAGCCTTCACCTTTCTGGTGCCGTTGGGCTTGACCGCTGCCATGATGCCGCAGTCGATAGCACCAGGGAACACGTATCCGCCGTTGTAATCGGTATGTTCGCCGATGAGATTGATACGTCCGGCAGAGGCGAACAGCTCTCCTTCCGTCCCGAAAAGGGTCTTGAACTTTTCCAGAATCTTTGTTTTCATATCTTGATAAGTAAGTGCTTAGAATACAAATATAACTATTTACAACCGCACCTCCAACAATATCGGCAAATGGTCGCTCACTCCGCCGGCATACCGCGGTCCGGAATATGTCCTCAGAGGTTTTTCTCCAGCATATACCGCATCCTTGGTCAACAGAAACGGAATCTTCTCCAAGGACATCTCACAACACTCCGACAACCACGCCGGCACAAAAAACATATCTATCAATTCCCACTTCCCCTCAAACCTGATAGTCCCCTCACCCCTCCGATGCAACTCTCCACCCACATTCACAAACGTCTCATCCAATTCCTCAAACGCCTCACTCTCAGGCGTATCATTAAAATCACCCATTGCCACCACAAGCGAATCTCCCCGGGCCGCCAATGAGTCCCCGACGGCCTTCAACCTCCCGGCCGTCACCCTGCGTCTCTCCAGACTTTCCTCCACTCCACCATACTTCGACGGAAAATGATTCACCAGAAACGACCAGGTCCTCCCGTCTCCCCGATGCCTTAGCTGTACCAATAAAATATCCCTCGTCGCAAACGGCATCCTCACGGGGCTTGCCTTCACTTTCTCCCACACATCCTCTCTGTACAACAATCCCACATCGATTCCTCTCACGTCAGGCGAATCAAAATGCACCACGCGGTACCCCGCCTTTCTCAACGCCGTCTCCTCCACAAGATGTCTCAACACCCACTTATTCTCAACTTCGGCTACACCAATGACATCCGGCAACCGTCCCTTGTCTGAACCAACCCACAACACCGACTTGGCAACAGCCCTGCACTTGGTCTCAAAGCGGTTTTTATTCCAATGACGCGTCCCTGCTGCCGAGAACTCCTCGTCCGACACGCTCGTCGAGTCGTTCCTGTAATCGAAAAAATTCTCCAGGTTCCAGAACATGACAAGAAGGGAGTCCGGTCTCTCCGCACGGAGGACCTGGACTCCCATAAAAAGCATGAGTATGGATACAAGCCTACACATTAAACAGGAAATGCATGATATCGCCGTCCTGCACCACATATTCCTTGCCCTCGATACCCATCTTTCCTGCGGCTCTCACAGCCGCTTCTGTCTTGTAATTGACGAAATCTTCGTATTTGATGACCTCAGCACGGATAAATCCTCTCTCGAAATCGGTATGGATGACTCCGGCTGCCCTGGGGGCCTTGTCACCCTTGTTGATCGTCCACGCGCGGCACTCGTCGGCACCTGCTGTGAAGAATGTCTGAAGATTGAGAAGGTGATAAGCGCCCTGTATAAGCCTCACGACACCGGACTCTTCAAGTCCGAGTTCTTCGAGAAACATCTGCCTGTCTTCGTAGTCCTCAATCTCAGCGATTTCAGACTCTGTCTTGGCCGCGAGAATAAGAATCTCCGCATTTTCATCCTTTACCGCCTCACGTACGGCCTCTACATAGGCGTTGCCTTTTGCGGCGGCCGCGTCATCCACATTGCAGACGTACATGACGGGCTTGTTGGTGAGAAGGAAAAGGTCATGGGCCATCTGCTCCTCTTCGGGAGTCTCTGGCACGACGGTGCGGCAGGAAAGGCCCTGCTCAAGGGCCGTCCTGTAGCGAAGAAGCAGATTAAGAAGCTTCTTCGCGTCCTTGTCGCCACCTGTCGTGGCCTGCTTCTCGACCTTCTTGATGCGGGCTTCCACCGTCTCCAGATCCTTGATCTGAAGCTCGGTATCGATGACGCCCTTGTCACGGACGGGATCCACGCTGCCATCGACATGGACGATGTTGTCATCGTCAAAACAGCGGAGCACGTGAAGGATGGCATCGGTCTCACGGATGTTTGCGAGGAACTGGTTGCCCAGGCCCTCGCCCTTGCTGGCTCCCTTTACGAGTCCGGCGATATCGACGATCTCCACTGTGGCCGGAACCACGCTCTTGGGCTTGCAGATGTCTGCAAGCACCTCCAGGCGCTTATCCGGGACGGAAGTGGAGCCAAGATTAGGCTCGATGGTGCAGAACGGGAAATTGGCGCTCTGGGCCTTTCCCGAACTGACGCAGTTAAATAAAGTGGACTTCCCGACATTGGGAAGTCCCACTATTCCACATTTGAGTGACATAGACTAGAAGAATCTTGCTCTGTTGTCCTTCACGTCAGCGTCATCGGCCATCACGGACACAAGCATCTGGCTGGCATAAGCCGCCATCTGGCTGTATGCGGATTTAGCGTCTTCCTCAGTGTAGAAGGAGCCGTTGTCACGGGATGTCACCTTGAACACATAGGAAGCAATGCTGCCTGCAACGGGGCCGCATACGGCGCCCTGGGGAGCAGCTGCAACGGCACCGACAAACTTGGGCTCCATGCTGTAAGATGCCCTGGCGCCGAATGCGACACCGCTCTGGGTGCTTACGCTGGTACCAAGAGCTTCTGCAACGGCTTCCATGCTGTCAAGACCCTTGATCTTTGCAGCGACTTCGGCAGCCCTGTTTTCAGCGTATTTCTCCTGGTAGAGCTGGTTTTTGATGACGGGAGCAGCCTCTTCAACGGTGGCATAGCCCTCTTTGTGGGCAGCCTTGACGGTGGCAATGAAGAAGTAGTTATTGTCTACGGTGATAATGTTTGACACCTTGCCGGGCTTATTGTCAAATGCCCATCTGGTGACCTCTTTTGCATGTCCGATGGCACCGTAGGATTCGGTAGCCTCAGAGATTGTCAGAGGATGTGAGTATGTGCCGGCAATGGCGTTCTGAACCTTGGCCATGGAGTCAACGGCGGCGTGGAAGTTCTTTGTGCTGCCGGTGGCGAGGGAGGCAAACCTGTTGGCCAGGTTGTAGTATTCGTTGAATGTCTCCTGGCTGGGAAGAGTCTCTTTCTGGAAGATAGCGACTTTCTTCTTGAGGACAGGCTTGGTGAATCTGGTCACCTCAACTACGTGCGTACCATACTGGGTATTGATCACGTAGGGAGCACCTGCCTTGGCAGAGAAGACGCCCTCGAAGCCGGGGATCATCATGTTCTGGGTGAGCCAGCCGATATTGCCGGCTTTGCCGTCTGCGGCAGAACCCTGATCGGCAGAATGGAGGGTCGCGAGGGTCGCGAAGTCTCCGCCCTTGCGAAGCACTCCGAGGAGGCTGTCGGCCTGGGCGTCTGCATCGGCGCCGCGGAGAAGGATGTGGCGTACGTATGCTGAGTCAGGAAGCTGTGCGGTCTCGATGATACGGGCAGCATAGAAGTTGTTGCCGGAGGAGATGATGGGGGAGGTGCCAGTGGTGTTGGCAGCAACGAATTTCTCTACATCAGCGTTGACGGAAGAAAGTTCTCCTGCCTTGTAGTAATAGTCTGAGTACTGGGTGTCAGAGTTGCGCTGGAGGAAAGCACGGAGGTTGTCGGTGGAAGCGAACTCATCGTAGAGCATGGTGAAGCGGTCGCTTTCCTCGTCAAGATCCTTTGAGGAGGGTTTAACCTGATATACCACGTATTCGATGTCCCTGGAAGCCTTCTGCTTGAAGAAGTCCTTGTGGGAGTTGTAGAAAGCCTTTATTTCGCTGTCTGAAACAACGATGGTGGAGTCGTTGGCATAGCCGTGGGGAACCATGACATATTCGATGTCGGAAGTGGTGTTGTTTTCCTCAATGGCTTTTCTGGTCATCAGTGCGTTCTGGAAGTTTGACGCGGCGAAAAGAGCATTGTACTTGTTGTAGTACTGGCTGGTGACGATGGCGTTCTGGAGATAGTTCCAGTAGAAGGACACTGAACCGCTCTCATCGTTGTCCATACCTGAAAGGAAGTTCATGAGGGCATCCTTGGAGAATGTTCCGTCCTCGCCGGCAAACACGGGGTTCTGGGCGATAAGAGGGGACACGGATTCTCCGGAGGTGAGGTCGATGATTTCAGCGTTGCCGACGTTGATGCCCGCTTCCCTGGCAGTCTCGATGAAGAGGTACTTGTCGAGAAGGGCCTGCCATGCGGCATTGCGGATTTCAGCCTGCTGCTGCTCGTTGAGTGACGAAGATCCGGTCATGAGCTCATTGAGACGGGTGTAGTAGTCTATATCGTTCTGGAAAGCGGTATAGGAAACTGATTTGCCGTTGATCTCTCCGACGTCATACTTGGAAGACACAGACTGGAGAGCGTTCTGGATCTGGCTCGGATCAAGGATAAATAACAAGAGTGGAAGGGCAACAAGTATCGAAAGGACGATGCCCCATCCGCGAAGTTTTTGTAGAACCGCCATGGTTTATTTAGTTTTTAAATTTATTCAATAATAACGCCTTAACGAAGGTATTGGGGTGCGAAGTTAGTAATTTTTATCTTATTTACCATTATTTTTTAAAAGGGGACCGATAAAGTTGGCCGTATCGATGACGACTTTGGTGGAATCCTCCTTCACGATACCGTATGTGTCGAATGGCCTGTTGATAACGGCATTGCGCGCCTTCTCGTCAGAGCGCATGCCATAACCTTGCATCAGACCTTGCGGAGAGTAGAGGCGGACATAGCAGTCCGTATATATTTCCTGTTTGTCCCTGTTCCAGTAAATGGTGTCTGTCTCTATGGTCTCACTCTTCTTCTCGTTCCTGATGACGACATTGCCAAAGGCCGCCCAGACCTCATAAGCCGTGTTCTTGCTCTTGTGGTGGCGGGCATTTTCCGATACTATCGTCGTCTCAAGAAGGCCTTCGTCATCGTAGGCAAAGACCCTGAGCCCCTTGGGGAACAGTTCAAACGAGCTGGTGTCGGTATCATACCTCTGCATGACACCGGCCTCGACCCTCATCTGTATCTCTCCGTTCTCTGTCTGCACGAAGAACATATCGTCCACCGTCTGCAAGGGTATCTGGGTGAAATCGAAAGGCTGGGACTTAGTCCGGCTCCCGCAAGAATATACGACGATAGCAACCGCAGTCGCGGTTGCCATCATCTTGACAATATGTCGTATTTGTTTCAAGTCGTTTAGCGGCTCACCCTGACGGTTGTGGTAGCTACCATACCGGCGCAGGATACGGTGTAGGACTGTCCGGCGGAGAGGTCATACATGAAGGCCTCGGCGGCTTCCGGATAGTAGGCGCTGAACTGTCCGATGAGACGGTTGGCGTCATCTGCAAGGGTGGGATCGGCGGCCTTTGCCTTCTGGAGGTAGTCAACGGCTACCCAGTAAGGTGCCCTCTTGGAGATGTAATCATCACCGCATGAGGTGCTGCCCCAGATGGTTCCGATGAGGAAGTAGGCCTTGCCTGTGTAGGCGGCATCAAGCTCGGCAGCCTTCTTGGCAGCCTCGAGGGCCTTTGCCTTGCGGCCGTTCTTGAGGTAGATATTGGCAAGCTCGTAGGTGTACTTGGCGGCGTTTGCCTCATCCTGTGAGATTGCTGTCTCAAGATAGCTGATGGCGAGGTCGATGTTGTCTTTCCTGTTGAGCATGTAGAGGAGGTAGGGAGATACGCTGGAGGGATCGTTCTTGTACATGCTGGTGACAGCGTTGATATAGAGGTCGTTGTCCACGCAATCCTCTGCGGAGTTCATGAGCTTCACGATGGTGGAAAGGAGAGCCATGTCGTTGGGATTGGCCTCATATCGGGGAGTGAAGATGGCGAGGATGTTTTCGCAGCTGGCGATGCGGCTGTTGGCGAAGAGGCCCTGAAGGTCGCTTCTGGTCTGGGCATTCTTGGCAGCCTCATCATCGTCCTTGGCTTCAGCGCCGTCGATGCATGCCATCACTTTCTCGTAGGTAGCAAGGACGTCGTCAGCCTGGAGATTGCCGGCCTGGTAGAGGTCGATTGAGGCCTGGAGGTCATTGACAAGGATGGCGGGCTTGGCTCCTGATCCGAGTTCGTCGATGATGGCGTTGAGCTCGTTGAAGAGGTACTGCTTGTCGCTGTTGCGATAGTTGATGATGTACTGTCCCTTGTTGTTGAGAACCGTAGGTCTGCTCTGGGGATAGTACTGCATGCGAAGGTCCTGGATGAGAAGGAGGGTATCGACAAGTTCATTGACACGCTGGGGATTCTTGGCGTTCTTGCCGATAAGGTATGTCATATAGGTACCGCCATGGATAAGCATGTTCTGGCTGGCAGTAGGAGGGCATATTTCAAATGCCTTGCGCCAGTTGGGAATGGCAGATTCGTAGTTTTTCTGCTTGTTGTAGTCCTGATAGTATGACAGGAATTTGAGACATTCCTCCTTGTTGGGGCCATACTTGTCCTGAGCGGCCACATTGCCGCCGAGAAAGATCGCGGTTGATGCGAGTAAGGTAAATACAATTCTTTTCATATTGTGCTTCTATTTATTAGTCTTATGTTTACAAATGGCATTGTCATGCATTAATCGTACCGCTGCTTGCGGAACCAGATGTCGAAGATGTTGAAGCCGACGTTGAAGCCGAAGTATCTTTCGCGTATCATGTTGTCGGTGACGCGGCCCCTCTGGCCGAAGTCAAGTCCGACTGTGATGCCGTTGTAACCCATGTAGACAGGGATTGTCATACCAAGGGTAATGCCGTAGGCTGTGACGGTATTGCCGTTGAAACGGTAGTATGATTCGTCGTAGTACGCTCCGAACCTGTAGGTCCAGCGCTTGTACATGTAGCGGATATCGTTGCGGTTGGGGGTAAGTTCAAATCCTGCCCTGATGCTTTGGGAGGATGATGCGGAGAACGTGTTGACTCCGACGGAGGCGAATCCCGATGCCGAGTCAAAGCCGCTGCCGGACCAGTCTGAGCGCATATAGTCGATTTCGGCAGACCATTTCTCAGCCCTGCGGAGGGAGAGGCCGACGCCGAGTTCTCCGGCAAACTTGAGGTTGTTGTCGCAGGGGCTTGACACGTTGTTGCGGATGGTATCAGTCTGGCTGGAAAGACTGGCATAGGCGAAGTCTGTGACGTGTCCCTTGATCTTTGAGCCGAATTTGTATGTTGCTCCGAGGGTCAGGGTGTGACCTGACGATATGGGCTTTTCATACTGGAGACCCAGCTTGGCGGTGGTGCCGTTGAGCTGGAGGACATAGCCGCTGTAAATGCTGCGGGATGAGGAATCGCCGAATATGAGGTCTACGGTCTTGTCAATATTTCCGAAGTAGTAGATGAACTGTGCTCCGAGTGACAGGTTGTCGAAAAGTGTCACGCCGCCGCCTGCAAAGAGCTGGTAGATACTGCCGTAGCCGTTGGCTGAATAGCCGAGGGTACCGGTGTGGCCGATAATATCGGGATCCTGCTCGATGTAGGAGAATTTGTAGCCGACGTTGGTGTAGGGGGTGAGACCTATCATGAACGCGGAGGACTTGTATATAGGGAAGGAGATTACGAAGTTATTGATATTTAATGTATTGTTGAAGGACTTGAGCTCTCCTTGCCTGTAGCTTGTAGCCTGCCCGATGAGTCCGAAGTCTGCCATGAAGGAAAGGGTATCCCTGGCGGTAACGGATGCGGGATTGAGGGTATTGACAAAACGGCGGTTGCGTGTGGCGACACCGACACCTCCCATGCTCATGTTGAAAGCGGTTCCGGGCCTGGACATATTACCTATGCCGTACACAGAATAAGGGGTGAATGCACTGTAGGCTCCGTCCTGTGCAAATACAGCCAGGCCCATGAAAAGCCCGGCGAATAGAGTGGATATTTTACTGATCAATGCTCTTGACATATCTGTCGGCTATTAGAGCAAGCCCCATAAGTACGAGGTTGCAAATTACAAAGATGGAGTTTTTCATCCTTTTTGCAAAATAAATCGCATCACCGCCGGTGAACACGACTATATTTTCCGGATGAAGGTTCAGGTAACCCTCTATTTCAAACATTATGCCCGAGACAACTCCGCTTTCCATTGATGTCTCAAGCGTATGTCCGGTAATGTCCGGATCGTCCGGTATGTTCAGAAGGGGGAGGACCTTGGAGTATCTGCTGAGAGCCTTGAACCTGGTCCTGCAGCCGAGTGATATGTTGCCTCCGGTATACTCTCCCTTGTCGGATATGAAATCGACTGTGAGCGTGGTACCGAAGTCGACTATCGTACATCCCTTATCCCTGAAAAGGTAACGGCATGCAATGATGGATGCCGCACGGTCATACGTCAGATAGCGGGGAATACCCCTGGCACCGAGAAGTTCGACATAGCGACCGTCAAGAATCAGCAGTCTGGGGCACTCCCCATGAAGCCTCTCCTCGTCGTAAGCCGATATCGGATATACGGATGACACCACCAGGACTTCCGGTTTTTCCTTTTCAGTCAGGGAAAAGATAAAGTCCATGACCTTTTCTCCCTGATACCTGAAAGTCTTGCCGAGAGTCATCCCGTCCGACCATGCGGCCTTAAGTGCCGTGTTGCCTATTTCTATGAGTAGATTCGCCATTGGTTAAATTGACCTGCAAAAGTAGGAATTTTTTTCTACAATCTTTTCAAAATGGCGTATGCTTTGTCAATTGACTGGACCTTTCTCGCTATAAGCCTGGGTTTGCCATCCTTCATACTCATCTCAAGAATACCGGACATATCAGTATTTATATGCGACAGGATGCCGTCAAATACCTTAGTCTTATAGTAGGGAGACATCTGGTTGGCAATGAAGAACATTATGAACAATCCGTTCTTGTAGATAATTTTCTCAAACCCGAGATGCTCTGCAAGAATACGTATTTTCACTACATACAGCAGGTTTAGTACTTCTTCGGGGAGTTTTCCGAAGCGGTCTTCCATCTGGGAGGCATAGCGGTCAATCTCTTTCTCGCTTGTGAGGGAGTCAAGCTGCTTGTAGATGCGTATTTTCTCCGACGTGACATCTATGAAACTGTCGGGAATGAGGGCCTGCTGGTCTGTTTCGATGGTGCAATCCACCGTAAATCCCTCGGATGCGCTTCGCGTGAGAGTACCTGTCTCTATTCCGAGTTCTTCCATTGCTTCGGAGAGTATCTTCTGATATGTCTCATAACCCATATCCGAGATGAACCCGCTCTGTTCCGCTCCAAGAAGATTTCCCGCACCACGGATATCAAGATCTTGCATTGCTATATTGAAGCCGCTTCCGAGATCTGAAAACTCTTCAATGGCTTTGAGCCTTCGCCTGGCGTCGTCGGTTATGGATACAAGCGGCGGCACGACGAGATAGCAGAACGCTTTTTTATTGGACCTTCCGACGCGGCCGCGAAGCTGATGGAGGTCGCTGAGACCGATGTTCTGTGCCTGATTGATTATTATCGTATTGGCATTTGGTATATCCAGTCCGTTTTCGACTATGGTGGTGCACAGCAGCATGTCATAGTCGCCACGGATGAAGTCCAGCATGCGGTTTTCCAGTTCTTTCGCCTCCATCTGCCCGTGAGCTACGCATATACGCATGTCCGGAATGAGCCTGTGGAGTATGTCGTGGATGGCACTGAGTTCTTCGACGCGGTTGTGAATGAAAAATACCTGCCCGCCACGGTTGAGTTCATAATTGATGATACTCTTCATTTCTTCATTGTTGAAGAGTATTATTTCAGTCTGGACAGGTATGCGGTTGGGCGGAGGTGTACTGATAATTGACAGGTCGCGCGCTCCGAGAAGGGAGAATTGAAGTGTACGGGGGATAGGTGTTGCCGTAAGGGTAAGGGTATCCACGGATGCTTTGAGCTGACGTAGTTTTTCCTTGGCCGAGACACCGAATTTCTGTTCTTCGTCTATTATCAGAAGACCCAGGTCCTTGAAATTGAAGCCTGCTCCGAGTATTTTGTGCGTACCGATGAGAATATCTATCTGACCGCGCTGCAGACGGTCTTTTATATCACTGATTTCCTTGGCCGTGCGGAGACGGCTGACATATTCTATGCTGCATGGAAAGTCCTTGAGACGTCCCTTGAAAGTAGTGAAATGCTGCAGCGCAAGGATAGTCGTAGGTACAAGTACGGCCACCTGCTTATTGTCAGAAACCGCCTTGAATGCCGCCCTGATGGCGACTTCCGTCTTGCCAAAACCCACGTCCCCGCAAACAAGCCTGTCCATCGGGCACGCTTCTTCCATGTCCTTCTTGACGGCTTTGACAGTCTTCTCCTGATCAGGAGTGTCTTCATACATAAATGATGACTCCAGCTCCTCCTGAAGGTATGAATCTGCGGAAAATGCAAAACCTTTTGATGCTTTGCGTCGGGCATAGAGACCGATAAGTTCCTTTGCAATATCCTTGACTCTCGATTTGGCGCTGTTTTTCAGGTTCTGCCATGTCTTAGAGCCAAGTTTGCTGATCTTTGGAGCCTCCCCGTCCTTTGAACGGAAACGCGAAATCTTATGAAGCGCATGTACCGACACGAACACCACGTCACCTTCCTTGTACATGAGTTTCACGACCTCATGGATACGCCCCTTGTCATCCTTCATCCTGACCAGACCGCCGAATACACCTACACCGTGGTCAATATGAACCACGTAATCACCTATGTTGAACGCACTCAGGTCATTAAGAGTCAACTGCTCACTCTTGTCGACCGACCTTTTAATGCGCACCCTGTGGAAACGGTCAAATATCTCATGATCGGTGTAACAACATATCTTGTCGTCATTATCAATGAAGCCGTTGTGCAGGTTCTTGCCTTTTACGAACTCAGGAAGCATGCCTCCGCCCTGCATGAGAATAGACTTCAGCCGTTCCAGCTGGCTTTCCTTTTCACCCAGTATCTGCACCTTATAGCCATGTTCCAGACGGGTGCGTATATCAGAAGACAACAGCTCAAAATTCTTGTTGAACACCGGTTGCGGAGCAATGTTGAACTTCACGGCATTCATGCCTTCAGCCGACAACGGTATATCAATAAACACCTTCTTCAATCCGGACATCTCCCCATAACACTCCCTGTCCCTGTACATATCCGATGAATCCAGCCATGCAACCGTTCCTTCAGGAAAAAGACTGACAATACCCACACCATCATCATCACTGCTGCGCGCAACAATGTCAGGATAAATGTCGGCACAACCCACCTTCTCAATGGAAAGCTGGGTATCACAATTGAAAATGCTTATCTCATCCACCTCATTGCCCCAAAAAGAGAGTCTGTAGGGGTTGTTCAATGAAAATGAAAATATATCAATAATGGAACCCCTTATTGCAAACTGACCCGGTGCGGATACAAAATCAACCTTTTCAAATCCCTCTTCAACAAGCGTTTCCTTCACATAATCATATGTAATCTTGTCCCCCCTGCTTATTTTCATCAATGCACCGCTGATCGAAGATTCCGCCGGAACCTTCTCCTCCAGTGCCTCCGGATATGTTACAATGAAAAGGCGGGATGTATTGTCCCTGTTTGCAAGTATGCGCCCCACTGCGGATGTCCTCTGTACTCCGAGAGAAGACTTGTAGCTTGTCCGTTCTACTGACTTGCCCGTATCGGGAAGGTAGAAAACAATATCATCGTCAATAAGGTTGTACAGGTCGGCAGCGCAGTATTCAGCTGCTTCCTGGGTGGGAAGAACCACCAGATGGGTTCCCTTGAGTGCCACACGTGATAAAACACACCACCTTGCAGACAGGAATAATCCACTGCAATATACGTCACCACTCGAATTGACCTTTTCAGCCAACCCGACACTCGCCTTTGAACTTATCAACATTTGCATCATTTTTCCGGTTGATAACCCTGTTGAAAACCATGTTTATTTCCTGTTCATATCCCAATCTTCCGTCTTCCGGTGGCTTTTAAACAACATATACACAGGTTGTCAAACAGTGAATCAACAATTTATTCCACTCACAACTTATTGATATTCAGATAGCATTATACTGTTTTCAACATATAAACAGCCTATAATAAACCATCATAAATCAAAATAAAAAACATATATTTGTATTGTAATAAAATCGTATCGGACATGCCGGAATTCGACCCGCACAATACAAACGCCAGCAAAGATAATGAATTAGACGGAATTATCCGGCCGCAGGAGCTGGATGACTTCACCGGACAGCGTGAGATAGTATCCAATCTCAATATATATATACGCGCCGCAAAGATGAGGGGCGAAGCCCTTGACCATGTTCTTTTTCATGGCCCTCCCGGCCTTGGAAAGACCACTCTTGCGCATATCATCGCAAACGAGATGGGAGTGAACATGAAAGTCACTTCCGGGCCGGTCCTTGATAAGCCCGGTGACCTTGCAGGACTCCTGACTTCTCTTGAGACCGGTGATGTTCTTTTTATTGATGAGATGCATCGTCTTTCTCCCGAAGTGGAAGAGTACCTTTATTCGGCCATGGAGGATTACGTGATTGATATCATGATTGATAAAGGTCCGGGTGCAAGGTCTGTACGAATCACCCTGAATCCTTTCACCCTTGTCGGAGCGACTACGCGAAGCGGCCTTCTGACAGCACCTCTGCGCGAGCGTTTTGGTATCAACTGCGCACTTGAATATTATGATACAGAAGACCTTATACGTATTGTCAAAAGATCTGCGTCCATTCTTAAAGTTGCTATTGACGAGGATGCCGCAAAAGAGGTTGCCCTTCGAAGCCGTGGCACTCCACGTATCGCAAATGCCCTTCTGAAGCGCGTCCGTGACTTCGCTCAGGTGATGGGCGACGGTCATATAGACCTGGAGATTGCGCGTTTTGCCCTGAATAAGCTCAAGATTGACAAGAGGGGACTGGACAGCATTGACAACAAGATCCTTCGCACAATTATCACTACCTTCAAAGGTGGTCCTGTAGGTGCCGGTACTCTTTCCACGGCCATCAGTGAAGATCAGGGTACGCTTGAAGAGGTCTATGAACCTTTTCTTATAAAGGAAGGATTCATACTGAGGACCCAGCGAGGCCGTATTGCCACAGACCTTGCGTACCATCATCTCGGACTTGAAAGAGACATTACCCAGGGAGAAGACACTCCGTCACTATTTTAATTACATCCCACATAATATGAGAAAAGCAATTATAACTTTCCTTCTGCTTTGCTTCGCTTATCCGGCTTTTTGCTGTACTTCGGTCATAGTATCCGGAAAGCGCACACATGATGGCCGTCCTGTTATGCTGAAGCATCGCGATACTGATGAACTCAACAACAGGATAGCGCGCTTTGCAGGCGAAAAGTACAGTTTCATCGGCCTGGTCAATTATGACTCCAAAGGCGGAAGCGTGTGGGCTGGTACCAATTCCGCCGGTTTCTGTATAATGAATACCGCTACGTACGACCTCAAGAATGATGACATTCCGGACAGCGAGATGGACCGTGAAGACAAGTTAATGTACCGTGCACTTGAGGTGTGCGGTAGTGTTGCTGAATTTGAGCATTATCTTGATACATTGACGAGACCCATGCACGTGGAGGCTAATTTCGGTGTAATTGATGCTCATGGGGGAGCGGCTTATTTCGAAGTGAATAATTTTGAGGTATTCAAATTTGATGTTAATGATTGCCCTTCCGGGTACAGGGTTGTGACCAATTTTACAGAAAGCGGCCGTGTTGCTGACAGGAAAGGTGTTGACCGCTATGAAAAAACGTGTTCAATCATGCCTTCTGTCATAGATGGCGTCAACCATAAGTCATTGATCAATTCTGTGTCTCGTTCAGGCGCTCCGATACTTCGCAAAATTACTTCCGCAGCAATAGTATTCGAGGGCGTAAAAGAAGGGGAGGATCCGCTTCATACCGTGATGTGGACCGTTCTCGGTTATCCTGTCACTACTCCATATTTTCCTTTGATGGTGATGGATGAGGATGTGCTTCCTGCTTTTGTAAAGAGGTCATCATTATCGCGTACGGCACCTGTCTGCGAAATGTCACTCACTCTCAAGATGGATGGAGTGGATGCACTTTCTTCATGCAGAAAGATTGAAGAATCCATTGACAGTGATTTTGCCTGTATCTATGGAAAATGGGTGAGGGGAGAGATGGATACGAAGACGTTTAAAAAGAAATATAGCCGTTTTTCCGACAATATTTTCAATCGCTACTTAAGTATTATTGGCAAATTAGCGGAAAAATGACTAAAATTGCAGAATTATTCCATAATAGATCACATTCAACAACATCAATATGGCCGATACAAAGTTAATTTCAAAGATTCCGGACGGACCGCTTGCTGAAAAATGGACAAAGCGCAAATCCGAAATTAGAATCGTCAGCCCCAACAACAAGAGAAAGTTGGAGGTCATCGTAGTTGGAACCGGTCTTGGCGGTGCATCTGCAGCTGCTTCTCTCGGAGAGCTCGGATACAATGTCAAGATTTTCTGTATCAGCGATTCACCCCGTCGTGCACACTCAATTGCCGCACAGGGTGGTATCAATGCTGCCAAGAACTACCAGAATGACAACGATTCAGTTTATCGTCTCTTCTATGACACCATCAAAGGTGGAGACTACCGCAGCCGCGAAGCCAACGTATATCGTCTCGCCGAGGTAAGTGCAGCCATCATTGACCAGTGCGTCGCACAGGGTGTTCCTTTTGCAAGGGAATATGGCGGATATCTTGCCAACCGTTCATTCGGTGGTGTGCAGGTAAGCCGTACATTCTATGCCCGTGGACAAACAGGTCAGCAGCTTCTTCTCGGTGCCTATGCTTCACTCAACAAGGAGATTGCAGCCGGTACCGTAAAGAGTTATCCCCGTCATGAGATGCTTGATCTTGTCATCATCAACGGGCAGGCAAAGGGTATTATCACCCGCAACCTCGTTACCGGTGAGATTGAGAGATTCGGAGCACATGCCGTAGTTCTGGCTACCGGTGGTTATGGCAATACCTATTTCCTTTCAACCAATGCCATGAATTCCAACGGCTCAGCCGCATGGCAGTGCTACAAGAAAGGCGCATTCTTCGCCAACCCCTGCTTCGCACAGATTCACCCTACCTGCATCCCCGTTCATGGCGACCAGCAGTGCAAGCTTACCCTTATGTCCGAGTCACTCCGTAACGACGGACGTATCTGGGTGCCCAAGAAGATGGAAGACGTGATGAAGCTTCGCAAACACGAAATCAAGGCTTCCCAGATTCCTGAGGAAGATCGTGACTACTATCTCGAGCGTCGCTATCCTGCATTCGGTAACCTCGTTCCCCGTGACGTGGCTTCCCGTGCTGCCAAAGAGAGATGCGATGCCGGTTATGGTGTAAATGAGACCGGCCTTGCAGTGTTCCTTGATTTCTCCGACGCTATCAAGCGCCTTGGTCATCAGAGAGTAGAGGAGCGTTACGGCAACCTCTTCCAGATGTATGAGAAGATTACTTCTTCTTCACCTTGGGAGGAACCTATGATGATTTATCCTGCCATCCACTAGACCATGGGCGGTATCTGGGTTGACTACGATCTTCAGACCACTATCCCTGGTCTCTATGCAATCGGTGAAGC
>JAFZPY010000025.1 GCA_017552475.1 Bacteroidales bacterium
ACGTCCGCCTCGCCTGCTACGGCCTTGGCAAGAAGGGTCTTGCCGGTGCCGGGAGGACCAACGAGAAGCGCACCCTTGGGGATTTTACCCCCGAGAGAGGTGTATTTTGAAGGATTTTTAAGGAAGTCGACGATCTCCATGACCTCTTCCTTGGCTCCGTAGAGTCCCGCCACATCCTTAAAGGTGACTTTTACGTCGTTTTTGTCAGCGAGTTTGCCGGTGCTCTTGCCTACGTTGAAAATGCCGCCGCCGGGACCTCCTGCGCCTCCGCCGATGTTGCCCATATTGCGTCCGATGCCCCTGAAGAGCCAGACGTACATCAATATCATGAGAACGGGCCATACCAGCCATTCGAGGATGCCGGTCCATTTACGGTCATTGTTGATGAGCTCGTAGGTGAACGTGCCGTCCCCTTCCGCGGCCGCATTCAGGGCTTCGAAAGTGGTCTCGGGGTCAAATTTGTCCGATACGAGGAACGTGAAGTGAGGAGATTTGCGGGGCACCTCGCCTCCAAACTTGGAAGTATATTTGGATAAGCGGTCCGATTTGATCTTCACCGCACCCTGAAAGTCATTGCGGGTGAATTTTATGGATTCCACGTCGCCGTCCTCAATCATCTGCTTGACTTCCGGCCATTCGACCTTCTGGGCCGACGGGCCTGCGTTGCTGAACAGCATCCATACCAGGACGCCGAGGAACAGCAAGTAGAGCCAGAAATAACTGGGACTGACTTTATACATTTTGTATTTCTTATTTTCTGCCATGTGAAATGATATTCGTTATTCTGTGGTTTTGCGCTTTCTGGCCGAGAGAGGGCGCTCCTTGTATTCCTTGCGCGGAACGTCTGCCCAGAGGTCCTCAAGGCGGTAGAATTCGCGATACTGCGTGAGGAAAATGTGAACGATTATATTGCCGTAGTCCTGAATGATCCAGAAACCGTTTTCCTGACCCTGGGCGCGCAGGAGCCGATGGCCTTCTTCAGCCATCTTTTCTTCTACGTTGCGGGAGACCGCGTCGACATTGGTGGTAGAATCCGCATTGCAGATCACAAAGAAGTCGGCGATAGCTCCGTCGATGCTGCGGAGATCAAGGGATATGACATTCTGGGCTTTCTTGTCCTGCATGGCATCGGCGATAAGTCTGAGGTCGTGAGTAATCATGTATGAAAGGTGTAAAAAGTGATTTTGTCTTTTGCTATATTTGTACAAAGATAATCAAAATCCAAACCAATGGGAAACAAGAATGCCATATTGTGGTACGATTGTCTGGATTCCACGAACAGTGAAGCCAGGAGGCACATTAATGATATTGACAATATGTCAGTCATCGCCGCCAGGGAGCAGACCTCCGGGCGCGGGCAGAGAGGCAATAAATGGCTTTCCGCCGTCGGGGAGAACCTGACCTTTTCGCTTGTGCTGAAATTCGGAAAATCAGGGACCGGAGCGCTGAAAGCACGTAAAGTATTTGCCGTCAGCGAGATGATTGCAGCCGCAGTATGTGATTATCTTGAATCTGAAGGCGTACGGGCTGCGGTCAAATGGCCTAATGATATATATGTCAGGGGGAAGAAGATATGTGGTATACTGGTCGAGAGCAGCCTGGATGGTGATAACCTCGGTTACAGCATAGTGGGTGTCGGCCTGAATCTCAATCAGTCTTCTTTCCCTGCAGAACTTGTCAACCCCATATCGCTGAAGATGTTGACAGGGCGCACATTCAATCTCGAACGGTCTCTTTTGGCATTGTATGAAATGATCAGCAACCGCATAAGGATGATGGATTCCGAGCCCGACACGCTTCATGCGTTCTTTCAGGAACGGCTCTATCGCAAGGATATCCTATGCGAATATGTGGATTACACCGCAGGTGGCGACGGCGAGAGATTCATGGGTACGATAAAGGGCATCACGGATGATGCCCTGCTTATCGTAGAGAAGTCTGACGGCTCACTTAAATATTTCGCATTCAAAGAGATATCCTATATAATCTGACGCATCGCTTCAATGGTCGCTGCCGGGTCTTCAGATTTGAAGACCGAGCTTCCCGCGACGAGTATCGAAGCCCCGGCCTTGATAAGGGCAGGTGCGTTTGAAGGCGACACTCCCCCGTCAACCTCAATCTCGACATCCAGTCTGCGGCGGTCTATTTCGTCCTTTAGAGTGCGTACCCTCTCGTATGTGTCTTCAATGAACTTCTGTCCGCCGAAACCGGCAAAAACGCTCATCAGCAGTACATAGTCCACGCTTTCGAGATATGGATACAAGGAAGAGACGGGAAGGTCGGGATTGATAACGACACCGGGACTCATACCGAGATAGCGGATGAGGTCAATGACTTCCTGTGTCTTCTCCCCCGCTGCTTCCAGGTGGAAACTTACCATCTTAGCTCCGCATTTTGCAAATCTTGAAATATATTTGCCGGGGTCGGCAATCATCAGATGTACATCCATCGGGATTGTCGCAATCTCAGATATGGCTTCCACCACGGGGAAACCGTAAGAGATATTGGGCACGAACACACCGTCCATGATATCGAGATGCAGAAAGTCTGCATTGTCACAGCACATCTTTACATCTTTTTCAAGATGAAGGAAATCGGCCGAGAGAAGGGATGGAGCTATCTTTACCATGGTCAGTTTACTGAAAGTTTGTCACGATGTCCGCCAGATGGTCGCAGAATTTATCGAGTGACGCGAGGTCAAGCCTCTCGCCAGGGGCGTGTACTCCCCTGAGGGTCGGTCCTATCGAAATCATGTCCAGATAGGGGAATTTGTCGAGGAAGAGTCCGCATTCGAGGCCGGCGTGTATTGCCTTGATCTCGGGATCGCAGCCAAAGAGCTTCTTGTATGATTCCACGGACACTTTAAGGATATGGGATGACATATTGGGCTTCCAACCAGGATATTCCCCGTGATGGCGGACATCTGCTCCGGAAAGGAGGAATACGGCTTCTACCTTTGAAGCGATGGCGTGGAGTTCAGAGACTACGGAACTACGCTGTGAGGTGATGACCGTGATCTCTCCGGGGGTGTCCATGCGGACGGCGGCGAGATTGGACGAGGTCTGGACGAGGCCGGGGATGTCCATGCTCATGGCTGCGACGCCGTGCGGCAGCCCGAACAGGGCTGAAACAAGACGCACGGTGACGTCGTCGCATATAGCATGCGACGCGGGCGCGGCATCAGCCGCAACGGCCTCTACCGAGGGGTCCGAGGTGCTGTACTCAGCCTTGAGGGTGGCACCGAAGGCCCTGAAGGCATCGGCCCATGAGGCTGCATCACCCGCGGGCACAGCGACCACGGCGCCGGCTTCGCGGCATATCGCGTTGGGCTTGTTGCCTCCTGAGAGGCTTACAAGCTGCCAGTCTTCGCGAAGGCGGCTGTACAGGAAGCGGCAAAGCTGTTGCAGAGCATTGACACGGCCCTTGTCAATATCGTCTCCGCTATGGCCGCCGAGGGCGCCTGAAATGCGGAGGCTGATGGTCAAGGTACCGGGACGTACCTCTTCCTGCGTATATTGATATGTGGCTGTCGTATCGATGCCTCCGGCGCATCCGACGAAAATCAGGCCTTCATCCTCTGAGTCAAGGTTGATAAGGGTCCTGGCGTCGAAGAATCCGCTTTCAAGGGCAAAAGCACCGTCCATACCGGTCTCTTCAGAGATTGTGAAGAGGCATTCAAGCTTACCCATAGGGATGTCGCTGTCCAGAAGGGCGAGCGATGCGGCAATACCGATGCCGTCATCCGCACCGAGCGTGGTGTGGCGGGCAATCATCCAGCCGTCTTCTATTTCATAGGGGACGGCATCGTGAGCGAAGTCGAAGGCGAAGTCGCCGTCTTTTTCGCAAACCATGTCCTGATGACTCTGGAGAGCTATTGCGGGAACGTTTTCCTTGCCAGGGGCGGCGGACTTTACGATGAGGACATTGCCGGTGGAGTCTGTCTTGCATTCCAGACCGCGGTCTGCGGCAAATTTCTGCAGATATGCTGTAATATGCTCTTCATGCCCGGATTCCCTTGGAACACGGGTGATGTCTTTGAAGATTTCGAGTACTTTTTGGGAAAAATTCATTTATGTTGAGTCCTTGGTTATCCATTGACGGCGACGGTAAGCATGTTCTCTATGTTGGCGACATCCTGTCTGAAGGACTTGTCGGTCGACATGAGATTCTGTACCGTCGTGCAGGCATGAAGCACGGTAGCATGGTCCTTGCCTCCGAGGGCGAAGCCTATGGAGGAGAGGGAGCTGCTCGGAATCATGTTGCGGCATTCGTACATGGCGATCTGGCGGGCCTGGACGATCTGGCGCTTGCGCGATTTGGACAACAAGGTCTCTCTTGTGATGTTGAAATATTCGCAGACGACATCGGTGATGCTGTCGATGGAGATGTCGTTCTGTTCCTCTCCTACTATGTGTCCGGTGATCTGGCTGGCCAGGCTTACGGTAATCTCCTGATGTGCGAGGGTGGCATGCGCAATGAGAGAGATGAGGGTGCCTTCGAGCTCCCTGAAGTTTGACTTCACATGGGAAGCAAGGTATCCGAGTACATCTTCGCCCACTTCCACACCTTCGCGGAAGCTGCGGGCACGTAGCATCTTCAGGCGGGTCTCGAAGTCGGGGCGTGAGAGCTCGACGGAAAGACCCCATTTAAAACGGGAGAGGAGCCTGTTTTCGAAGTTCTTCAGGTCGACAGGAGCACGGTCGGAAGTGAAGATGAGCTGGCGTCCGTTCTGATGAAGATGGTTGAACACGTTGAAGAATGCGTTTTGAGATGCCTGGCCCTGAAGGTCCTGGATGTCATCCACGATCAGGACGTCGATTTTCATGTAAAATCCCATGAAATCGGTGATCCTGTTGTTCTTGAACGCGTCCACATATTGATTTTTGAACTCGTTGCCGGTCACATAGAGCACAACGAGCTCAGGGAATTTCTCTTTAATTGATATACCTATCGCCTGAGCGAGGTGGGTCTTACCCAGACCGGGACCGCCGAACAGGAACAGAGGATTGAAAGGAGTCTTGCCGGGCGCGTCAGCGATGCTCTCGCCGGCAGTGATGCCCATCTTGTTGCATTCACCCTCCACCATGTTGGCGAAACAGTAGACCGGATTCAGCCTCGGGTCAATCTTGACTTTCTTGAGACCGGGGAATACGAAAGGACCGGGATTGCCGGAAGGCTGGTACGTGCTGACGCTGACGGACTTGTTGACAGGGACGTTGCCATGCGCGGCGGGAAGGGTCATAGGAGCCTCCACGCGGACGGGACGAACCTTATATATAAGACGGGCGTCTGCACCGATCTCTTTCTTCAGGGCCTTTTTCAGAATATCAAGGAATGCTTCCTCAAGATACTGGCGGAAAAAGTCGGAGGGAACCTCGATAGTGAGGGTCGAATCCTTCATCGCAACAGGAACAATCGGCTTGAACCAGGTATTGAACTGCGCAGGTTCAACGATTTGCTCGATGAACCTGAGGCAGTTGCCCCATACGTCGTTATGTAAAGCCTGGTAAGACATGTGTGTTGCTTTCTTTTCGGATACAAATTTGGTGTGAAAATTCGTAACAAAAAAATCGTTTCCCTATTGTTTATTAAATATTTTTTTGCTTTAATAAATAATAGACGGGCATCTGAGGCTTATTTTCTAAAGCCCTGATTATCAATATAGAACAAAGTGGTTTTTTCCGAAAAGTCCGTTGTTTTATACATGTACTATTTTAGAAGAAATATAAATAACGGATTTTAGCTTTATACAAGCGCAACTATTTCTGACGTACGATTTTTCCCCTTTCAACTTTGACAAAAAATCCGTCGCGGATTTTTTTTGTCACTTCTTTGTGTTTTTTCTTCGCCGTCTCCAAATCCTCGGAAGTGCCCACAAAATAGCGGATGATTTGGTCGGGTCCGGTGACGCTTCTCACATCGAATCCGGCGAAATAGGGATCATTCTCCGGAAGTGCTTTTTTTGTGGCCAGCACCTGGGTCCCGTAAAAGACATCTGTCGGTGCCGCTTCATCAGTCGGTGCAGGATTTTCCGGGATTACGGCCTCTGCTTTTACCTCATGGGACTCCACCTTGGCAGGAACGGTTGAAGATCCGTCAATCCGGGTCTTATAAGTCTTGAATGCGCGGAAAAGCCCGTCAGCTATGCCGTCGCGTCCTTCTTTGGAACGCAAGGTGGCCAGGTCGGAAGGATTGGACATGAAACCGCATTCGACAAGGACTGCAGGCATTGTCGTCGTCCAAAGGACCAGGAAGGGATCCTGTGAGATGCCGCGGCTGTGTTTGATGGGACCGCTGGCGAGAGCCGCGTTGGCGTCCTCGGCGAATTGGAGGCTATTTTCGAGGTTGGAGTTCTGCACCAGCGAAAAGATAATATAGGATTCCGGATCATTGGGATCGAA
>JAFZPY010000026.1 GCA_017552475.1 Bacteroidales bacterium
CACTCTGAGCTGGCTACCTGTATACGACCCTCTTGAGCCCACGGCAGAGCCTGAAGACTACCTCATCCGCGTACGGATGGATGACGGAGGATTCTCTATTCCCAAGAAAGTAGAAGAGGTCACAGGCGTCAACGGCCGTATCGTCGCCCGCTTCAACGTCGAGCCCGGCCATCTATACAGCTACGAAATCACCGCCGTCAACAAGGGCGGCAAGAGCTTCCCCTCCGAAATCCTCAGCGTCGGAGTACCGGCGTTGCGCAAAGGCAAGGTGACCGTCGTCAACAACTTCACCCGCATCTCCGCACCCTCGTGGTACGAGACCGCAGACAGGGCCGCGTTCGACCGCGAGGTCGACAGCGGCGTACCCGACAGGATGGACATAAGCTATATCGGAAAACAATATATCAGCCGCCGCGACCTGGATTGGCAGGATGACGACTGTCCCGGATTCGGGGCCTCACGCAACGACGAGAGCGACCTCCCGGTCATCGGCAACACCTTTGATTATCCCGCAGTACACGGCCGTGCCATCATGGCAGCAGGATACGCATTCGATTCTATGAGCGAATCCGCCTTCTCCGCCGACCCTTCGTCTGTCAGGCGTTCATCAGCCATAGATATCATCTGCGGCAAGCAGGTGACCACAGTAGTGGGCAATGACCGCGTTCCACGCAGATATTCCGTTTTTCCCGAACGTCTGCGCAAGGCGATCTCAGACTACACTTTCAAAGGCGGCAACATCATCATCTCCGGCACCTGCATAGGCGCCGACATGAATGACGAGATTTACAACCTCCCCGTCGACTCTGTCTATGTCGAAAAAGCCCGGAAATTTGCCCGTGACGTCCTCGGCTACACCTGGAGGACCAGTTTCGGTTCCTTGTCCGGTACCGTAGCTCCATTCTCCAGGAAAAGCGTCCGTATCAATTCCCCCATTTCATACCACACCGGACGCAATCCTTACATCTATCGTGTCGAAAACCCTGACGGACTCATCCCCGCCTGCGACAGGTCCGACTCGTTCCTGCGCTATACCGACACGAATATCTCCGCCGCTGTCGCCTATCAGGGCCGCGGTTACAAGTCCGTCAGCTTCGGCTTCCCGCTCGAAACAATAACAGATCCAAAAGACCTCAAAAAGACTTTTGAAGCCATTCTTTCTTGGATGCAGGAATAACTATTCCTGCTCGTACAGCAGCGCCAGCTCATCCACATAGAGGATTGAGCCGGGCGCTCCTGTGAAGAAGTCGCCATAAGAGCTGGATGCCATCACGATTGTGATATACTTGGGAGTACGTTCATTACGGTAACTGATATTGATCTGGAAGCGTTCGTAATCATCCATTTCACTGTCAAAGACGACTTTACCGTAGCCTATGATTGCAGGATCGTTGACCAAATCCACAAGAGTCTCAGGCGGGGTCACTGTATATCTGGCATCCCAGTCCGTAAGTAGAACCAAAATATGACCTTTGTCGAGGTTGCCCATTTCCTCCGCATATGGAGCCTCGGCGAAGGTTATTGACTGCGGCTTATAGCAGGCATAGCCCTCCAGTGCCGCCGGGCGGGCGGTAAACGGGGTACCCCATTCCATCATCAGGCTCCAGTTGGAGAACATATTCGCTCCATTGAATACTCCGTTGAACACCGTTCCATAGACGAGTTTTCCATAATAAGCCGAATAGTCCAGTGAGAGCAGTTTCAAAGCCGCTTTCCCTTCTCCTTCCACTGCCAGGAATTCACGTTCCGGCAGCACGGCAGGAGTATCCATCGCTGCAAACATTTGTCCTCCTGACGCCCAGACCAGCTTTTCATCATCAGAGGCATCAGCCGCGCATGGCAAATCGATGGCTTCATTATCAGGATAATGGCTCCATAAGTCGAAGCCCATGTTATAAAGCTGCGGCCCTTCGGCTGTCAATTCCCCTCCCGGGGCCGGTCCGTCTGGGATATCCGGTTCATCCGGTCTCTGAGGGACCTCAGCGAGTTCGGCGTTGATCGTCCATTTATATGGATCATAGGTCATAAGCACGATCTCTACAGGTTCAGACAAATCCAAAACAGAGCCGACTGCTATATCAGGACTGAGAACAGCACCTTCCGTATAAGAGACTTTCTTGACTTTAAGCTGCTTCAAATCTGTTTCGGCCGGCATGGTGACTGTAATTTTCTTTTCATAAGAACGTAGCATGCAGGATTCCTGCCCTTCGATTTCAAAAGCAGTAAACTCAGCGACGACCTCGCCATGAACAAGATCGTTCCAGTTCTGGCTGCATGACACCGCAGCGAGTATTAGTATAAGAGCGTACTTTTTCATGACATTGAGTTTTTAGAAGTAAGTGACCACACCGAAACTGATTCCAAGCACATTCGCCTTGTTGGTGAAACTGAGGCCGTTTAAAGAGCTTTTCTTCTCCTGCTTTTCAATCTGATTCCTCCAGTTCATGCTGCATGAAAGCGAGGGCAGTGATACTTCGACGGCGATATTATCCGTCACAAAGAAGGATGCGCCGACATACATAGCGAGCGAGGCGGAATAAATATCTGTATAACTTCCTTCTTTTCCACGTTCCGTTTCTTCATAGCTTTTGCTATATCCGAGGCTTCCCGTAAGACGCCCTTCACAGAAGAGAGCGAAGAATTTACTGTTGAACAGAGGCATGTAACGTCTGGCGGCAAAGGATGCCTCATAGGTTTCCGCACGGAGATGACGGTTGGAGAGGTCTACGAGTTTAAAAATGTTGATGGAATTGCCATCAAACATCAGATTATTGTATCCTACCCTGATTCCCACGGAGACATTGTCTTTTACAAACCATGAGAAAAATGCGCCTGTATTGAACAGTGCCGCTTTGCCGTCCATCTCCGTCACGATACCCAACAGGTTCATACCGTCAGAAGCATTAAGACTGTTGTATCCGACAGTAAAATCGACGGCCTTGGATCCTTTTTCGACATAAAGTGATTTCGGATTGCCCAAGCCCCTGTCAAATGCTGAGAGGTTGGCTGCGATGAAAAGCGTCAGCAGCGCAATTAATATTCTTTTCATCTGGTTAAAGTTTACTATTCTGCACATGGTTAGAAACGCATTCACTAAATTTAGTCACATATAATCGCAAATATACAAAATTTTTTATTATATTCGTGCAAAATAACCAAGCTCATAACTTATGAACCACAGACTTATTCATCGTCTTTCGATGGTGTTGTGCATCGTTTCCTTATTAGGATGCTGCCGGGACAGTGTGGTGGACAAAGAGTTCGAGGACTCTTTTGTCAACATTACCGACGTCGTTCCCGATGTAATTCTCGAGATTCGCTATTTCAGCACCTACAATTTTGTCGGTGACAGGATAGACGGCTATGAGCAGCCCGTTGCACTTATCACTAAAGAAGCGGCAGAGGCGCTCAAAGCCGTGAGCGACGATGTCATGTCACAAGGTTATCGTCTTAAAATATATGATGCATACAGACCTCAGAGCGCCGTTGACCATTTTGTCCGCTGGGCTGCTGATACGGCAGATGTACGCATGAAGCCTTTCTTCTATCCAGACCTTGACAAGGGCGTTCTGTTCGAGCAGGATTACATTATGGCAAAAAGCGGCCATACACGCGGTTCGACTGTGGATTTGACGCTGTTTGACATGAATACTGAAAAAGAAGTCGATATGGGAGGAACGTTCGACTGGTTCGGAATCGAGAGTCATCCCGATTTCCTCGGCATCACGGAGAAACAGTACGCCAACCGCATGATTCTGCGCGATGCAATGCTCCGTCACGGCTTTAAACCGCTGGAGAGCGAATGGTGGCACTTCACCCTCTCTGATGAGCCATACAAAGACACCTATTTCAATCACCCCGTCCGTCTTATACCAGCCAAATAAGTATGAATACCCAAAAACTTGACCCACATTGCCAGAAGCTGATTGAGGAGTACCGGTCGCTTCTGCCTGTATATTCGCATATCGCGGAGATCATTCCTGAGAGGCTTAGAAGCTTCTTCGACGATGCCGGAATAGTGGTGGCAGCCGTAGAGCACCGCGTCAAGACGGAGTCCTCCCTGAAAGGCAAACTCAGGCTGAAAGGCTCCAAATATAACAGTATCTACGACATCACTGACCTCGTGGGCATTCGCGTGATCACCTTCTATACCGATGATGTCGAGAAAGTCGCCTCCGTGCTGGAGCGCCTCTACGAAATCGACTGGGAGAATTCCATTGACAAGCGCAAGATACACGAGATAGACAGTTTCGGATACCTTTCAATACACTATATCTGCCGTATCCCTGAGTCTTCCTACTCCGTACCGGAATATCCCGAGCTCAACAAAATTCGCTTCGAGGTGCAGATACGCACCGTCCTGCAGCACGCCTGGGCCAACATGGACCACGATACGGGCTATAAAAGCGGAGTAGAAATCCCCAGGATATACCAGCGCAACATGAGACGCCTTGCGGGCATGCTGGAGCTGGTGGATGACGAATTCAGCCGTATCCGCCGGGAGCTCTCCGACTACCGCCGTCAGGTGCAGGCGCTTGTTTCCTCCGGAAATCTTTCCGATGTGATGCTGGACGGAGATTCATTCAGGAGCTATCTCGAGATAAGGCCGTTCGACGCCCTCAACCAGCGTATCGCCTCCATCAACCAGGCGGAAATCCAGGAAGTAGATCTGTCGAATTTCCTTCCCCTGTTCAAGATCATGGGCTTCAGCACGCTTGGCGACCTGAACACCCTGGTCAAAGATTACTCCGAAGCAGCCTATCAGATAGCCTGCTTCCAGATCGGTCTCACCGACATTGATATATTGTCATCTTCGGTGGGGCCGCAAAACCTCTGTACCGCATATATCCTGAAAAACGGAGGCGGACGCATCGGCCTGAAAATGATGCTTGATGATCTCGGCGGTCCATCTCCCGGCAATGAGGCCATGGCCTCCTTCCTGGTGGAACAGACTAAGGATCTTCCGTTTATGAATCAATAAGATTATGGCAAACAAACCACTTGACACCAAACTTCTTGACCGGGCGATAATCTTCGCGGTATATGCACACGCGGGGACTGAGCGCCGCGGCAAGGGATTTCCATACATTGTACATCCGATGGAGGCGGTATCCATTGTCTCCACAATGACCTCCGACCAGGAGTTGCTGGCAGCAGCCGTCCTTCACGATACTGTGGAAGACACAAATGTAAGCGTTGAGGATATTCGTTGTGCCTTCGGAGACAGGATAGCGTCTCTGGTAGCGGACGAGAGCGACACGTTCGAAGACGGCATGTCGGAGGAGGAAAGCTGGCATGGCCGCAAACAGGCGGCTATCGAGAGGCTCTCCAAGGCATCACGGGATGCGAAGATTGTCGCACTTGGAGATAAACTATCCAATATGAGGGCGATAGCCCAGGACTATGCCGTCAAGGGTGATTCCCTGTGGGAACTCTTCCACGAAAAAAGACGCAGCGAACACGAATGGCACTACCGTGGCCTGGCTGATGCCCTGAGGGAGCTGAAGGACACGGCCGCTTTTCAAGAATTTGAACGACTTATAAACCAGATATTCCATGGAACCGATTAAAATTTCTCTCAAGGACTACATTCTCTCCGGCGGCGGAGCCAACGGAGAAAGTTATGATCATCGCGAAGACCCTTCCGTAATGCTCAAACTTTATTTCCCCGGCAAAATACAGCAGCCTCTTGATGAGATGCTGCTTGCGAGAAAGGTCTACGACCTGGGAATTCCTACTCCGGAACCCGGAGAATACGTGGTCACCGAAGACGGGCGCTACGGCATCCGCTTCCGTCGTATCGTGGGTAAGAAGTCATACTCCCGTGCCACGGCAGATGAGCCCGGGAAAGTCGGACAGTTCGCTTCTGATTTTGCAAAAATGTGCATACAACTGCATAAGACCCGTGTATCGCCAGATGATTTTGAAAATGTAAAGCACCGCTATTTCCGTCTTCTGGAAGAAAACCCCTTTTTCTCCGCAACAGAGAAGGATAAGTTGGGGCGCTTCATTGACGACACTCCGGATGAGGAGACAGCCGTCCATGGCGACCTTCAGTATAGCAACGCAATTTTCGTGGGAGATAAACGTTATTTCATCGACCTGGGCGATTTCTGCTGGGGTAATCACCTGTTTGACATCGCCATGGTGTACTTGTGCTGCTGCCTCAGCGACGAGGCTTTCATACAGGAGACATTTCATATGCCAAAGTCCTTATCCACATGCTTCTGGCACGAGTTCGCGCCGGTGTATTTCGGTCAGGACAGGCCCATTAAAGACATTGAGGAGGAAATCGCGCCCTATGCCGGTCTCAAAACCCTCATTATCGAGCGTGACACCAAACGTCCTATGCAAGAGTTCCGCGAAGTACTTAAACCTATCATTGGATAATGAAACATCTGCAGCTTCATAACGATATACGGCAGATACCTCTACTCGCCAGGTTTATAGAGACGATATCCCGGGAGGAAAAGCTTGATGAGAATCTGACGATGACCCTTAATCTGGCTCTTGAGGAGGCCGTGGCAAATGTCATGCTTTATGCCTATCCCAAGGGCACTGACGGGCTCGTGGATATTGATGCTGTCATCGGCCGGAGAGCGCTTCGATTTATCGTCACAGATTGCGGAAAGGCATTCGATCCCACATCAACGCCCGAAGCAGACACCCTTTCACCGGCTGAAAACCGTCAGGTGGGCGGGCTCGGAATCCATCTCGTTCGCACTATAATGGACGAAGTCCGTTATGAGCGCAGGGATGGGAAGAATATATTGACAATGATTAAAAATATCTGATACAATGGAAGTTAAGATTGAGAAAACAGGCGAAGACCTGACAGTCAAATTCATAGGACGTCTGGATACAGCCGCCTCTCAGGAGGTGGCCCCCCAGATGAATGCCCTGAAAGGCGAGACGTCCGGCAACATCATCCTGGATTTTTCACAGATGACCTATATCTCAAGTTCCGGTCTCCGAATAATACTTACTATTCGCAAAGACGCCACAGCAAACGGCGGACGTGTAGTCGTCCGCGGCATGAATGACGGTATCCGAAGCGTGTTCATGATGACCGGTTTCCTCAACCTTTTTGAAATTGAGTGAGACTAACGGCTGAGCCCTAACTTGGCTTCGATGACGTTTTCGACATAGCCGGCGAATTTCTCACACTCGTTGACGATGTCGGTATAAATGGTGCCGTAAACGTAGGAGTATTCGTGACTGTCAACATCGACTATGCTCTGATTGCGCAGTTCGTTGCAGTAGTCCTTGATGACTTTTTTGAATGAAAGGTCAGGATTGTCTACATTGCCTTTGAGTATGGAGGCCATTGAGGCCATGCTGCTGTCAAGCATTGAGAAAAGCTTCCGGATGGAGTCGTCCTGGGCCTCGGTGAATACGACGTTGCTGCCACGTTTGCGATTAAGGGTACGGGCGAGTGCATAGCAGCTGTCGCCGATACTCTCGATTTCGTTGATTTCACGGAGCATCGCACGTATTTTACCTTTGGTATCGTCACTGAGGTGGGCGTCGCTGACTTCGGCGAGGTATTTGCCGATTTCCGCCTCCATGTTGTCGGAGATACCTTCGTATTTGCGGACGCGTTCGAATTCCTTTTCAAATTGTTCTGCATCCTTCATGTCAAGCATCTCACTGACGATTTTAAGCATCCTGTCCGTACGCTCGACATAGACTCCTATCTCCTGCTGTGCTTCAAAGACGGAGAGCTCCGGAGTCTTCATGATACCGCTCTGGATGTAGCGCAGGCGGCTAGCTTCTTCATCATCAGACTCGCGAGGTTTGATGATACGGCAGCAAATCCTCTCGATAACAGGGACGAACCAGATGAGTATCAAGGTATTGGTAACATTGAATGCAGTATGGAAAGTAGCAAGTGCGAAGGAAAGCCTTGCCACCTCCTGGCTGGAGGATGTGGGATCAATGCCGGCAAAGCCGCATACCATGTTGACAAAGGGGTAGAACAGGCATAGGACCCAGAATACGCCGAAGACATTGAAAAGAAGATGTGCAAAGGCTGCACGGCGCGCCTGGACATTGGCGGAAAGGGCTGCGAAGTTGGCTGTAAGGGTGGTGCCGATGTTTTCGCCCATCACGAGGGCAATGCCTTGATATATAGGAAGTACGCCGCTGGTGCAGAGAACCATTGTTATTGCCATCAGGGCTGCGGATGATTGTGCTATGACGGTGAGGACTGTACCTATCAGGAGGAATACAAGTATCGTGAGATAGCTTCCGGAGTCGAAAGAGGTGAAAAATGAGATTAGGGCGGTGTTGTGGGCCAGGTCCAGTTCGCGGCCGGTGATGTTGAGCGTGCCTAATGCGAAGAAGAGGAATGACAGGCCGAAGAGGAAGTCGCCGACGTATCTGCGTTTTTTGATGTGAATCAGGATGATTCCCAGGAGGAATGCGGGCCAGACGAAATTGGTTATGTTGAATGAGAAACCGGCGGACATGATCCAGGCGGAGAGCGTGGTACCGATGTTGGCGCCCATTATCACGGAAATGGCCTGTGCAAGCGAAAGCAGACCGGCGTTGACGAAAGATACCGTCATGACGGTGGTGGCGGCGGAGGATTGTACAGCTACGGTGACGAACATGCCGGTGAGAAGTCCTGTGAAGCGGTTTGTCGTCATTGCGCCCAGAACGTGGCGCAGCTGTGGACCGGCCATTTTCTGGAGGGCCTCGCTCATGGTCTTCATACCAAATATCAGCAGTGCGAGGGCTCCGAGAAGTTTAAATATCGTTATCATGGCGCAAATTTACCAAATTGCGCTGTTTATTCAAATAGTATATAGCTTTTTTAGAAGCTGTTTAGAAATGATTGGAAAGAGTATCGCGAAGAATGGATGCTATCGCAGACGGACAGTCGGGAGAAGCGGATAGACGGATATCGAACTGGAGGTGTGGCAGGGGTTCAGGCTGGACGGTCAGACCGGTGTCTGTTGATGCCGGATGGGGGATGACGCCGACAAGGCCTGGAATGCGTCCGGCCATGTTGATTATGGATTGGACTGAGTCGGAGACATATTGTACTTTGGAGGCCTCTGTGGGGCTAAGGAGGGGTTCGTATGGCGACCAAACGGCGATTCTTTCTCCGGCCGGGCCATAGGATACCGCGCATGCAGGGAGTACGCCGACAATGTCTGAAGTGCCGGCAGAAGGATCGCGCGGAGACTCGGTCACTTTGATATCGGGAGATTCATCATAAGTTCTGATTATGAAGTTGGCAGATGACAGAGTGATGGCACGGCTCACAGCCACGGGCAGAAGCCAGGTGGCAGCGAATTCAGAGGCCCCGATGATGATGGGTTTGTTGGAAGACAGGCTTCCGGCGGCGCCAAAGAGGCCACCTGCGGCTTTGTAGAGTCCAAGTATGCGTTCGGCGTAATCTTTGAATACAGTTCCCTCCGGAGTGAGGCTGACTTGCCCGCGACCACGAGCAAAAAGCGGTACGGCAAGCAGGCGCTCCAATTCGGCAATATTCTGGCTGACGGCCGGCTGGCTGATGCCGAGAATGCCGGCAGCTCGTGTAAAATTGCCCGCCGAGGCCACCGTAAGGAATACTCTGAGTCTGAAATCTTCGATCATCTGTAATAAGCAAAACTTATATGACGCAAAAATAATAAATAAATTCATCAATATTCCCAATAAACTTATATCTTTGCAAAACTACTGTAATATTACAATAGTACACACACAAATTTTACCACTATGAAAAGATTTCTTATCGCTATTGCCGCCGCAGTGCTGACCCTCGCTTCTTTCACAGCGCAGGCACAGCAGATGCCGACACTTCCCAATGACCCCGCCGTCCGCACGGGAAAACTTGAGAACGGCCTGACTTACTACATCCGTCACAATGAGCTGCCTGCTCAACGTGCGGAATTCTACCTCGCCACAAATGTCGGCGCCTTCCAGGAGACCCCCGACCAGGACGGTCTTGCACATTTCCTTGAGCACATGTGTTTCAACGGCACACAGAATTTCCCGGGCAAGGGCATCCTCGACTATCTCCAGAGCATCGGAGCCGAGTTCGGACGCAACATCAATGCCTCCACCGGTTTCGAAGAGACACAGTACATGCTCAACAACATCCCCGTAGAGCGCGTCAGCGTCGTTGATTCCTGCCTCATGATTCTCAGGGACTACGCACATTTCGTACTCAACGAGGACTCTGAGATCGACGCAGAGCGCGGAGTCATCATCGAAGAACGCCGTGCACGCCGCAACTCATCATGGAGACTGTTCGAGAAATCCCTCCCCTATATGTACGGTGACTGCCGCTATGCGGACTGCACACTCATCGGCCTTCAGGAGCACCTTGAGACCTTCGATCCCGAGAGCCTCCGTACATTCTACAGGACATGGTACCATCCCGATATGCAGGCCGTCATCGTAGTCGGCGATATCGACGTTGACCGCACAGAGGCGAAGATCAAAGAGATCTTCTCCGTCATCCCGAAAGAAGAGAACCCCACACCCAAGGAGAACGTCATCGTGCCCGGTCATGCAGAGCCCCGCTTCGCAGTCCTCACCGACCCTGAGCAGAGTTCTGTCGACATAGAGATGCTCTGGAAGAGTGAGGCCTCCCCCGAAGAATTCAACAGCACAGCCATCGGCAAGATGCAGGACATCATCAAATCCATCGTCTATCAGTGCATGAGAGAGCGTTTCGACGACATCACGGCCAAGGCCGACGCTCCCTTCCTCGGTGCCAACCTGACATTCTCCAACCTATGCGAAAATACCGAAGTCGTTGACGCATCCGTCACTCTCAAGGAGGACAACATCATCGGTGGCTTCAAAGATTTCTACACCGAAGTTGAGCGCATGAAACGCTACGGCTTCACCGACGACGAGATCGGCCGTGCCAAGACCAACATCATCTCATCATACGAAAACAGGGCTAAGAAAGCCGAGACACGCAGGAATGCTGAATTCATAAACCCCATCATCAGGCATTTCTTTGATAACAAGGCCTATATGGAGCCCCAGGCCGAATATGAACTCATCCAGACTCTTTGCGCCAACATCAACTCCCAGATCATCAATCAGATCTGCGCTCAGGTCATCACAGACGAAAACCTCGTCGTCCTGTACAACGGTCCCGAGAAAGAAGGTCTGTCCAACCCCTCCGCCGATGAGATCAAGGCTGCATACGACGAAGTCAAGTCTTCCGACATCGCTCCCCTTGAAGGCGAAGAAATCGCATCCGAGTTCCTCAACAAAGACGCCCTGAAAGGCGGCAAAGTCAAGAAAACCGGCACGACCATCTACGGCGCCACCACCTGGACCCTTTCCAACGGCGTGGAAGTCGTTGTCTACCCCACAACCCACGTGAAAGATCAAATCATCTTCAGACTTTACAGGGACGGAGGCAAAAGCCTTATCCCCACCGCTGATCTCGACTCCTTCGACAGCAACATCTTCCGTCTGTTCATTTCCAATTCCGGTGTCGGCGAATTCACCAGCACCCAGACCAGCAAGATGCTCACCGGCAAGCACGTAAGCGTATCGCCGTTCATCGCTTCGTTCTCTCACGGCATCTCCGGTAATTCCAACAACAAAGACCTTGAGACCGCATTCCAGCTAATCTATCTCGAATACGCTCAACCACGCTTCGACCAGGAAGAATTCAACACCGGCATCTCCCAGCTCAAGGCTGTGCTCCCCAACGTATTGAAACAGCCCAACTTCAAATTCAACTCCAGGCTCAAGAGTGTCCTCTACGGCGATAACGCCCGCCAGCGGTTCATCTCTGAAGGTACACTTGAAAAAGCCTCACTCGCGACCATCGAGCGCAACATGAAATCCCTCTTCGCTGATGCCGCCGGTCTCAAGATGGTTATCGTCGGCGACGTGGACCTAGACACTCTCAAACCTCTTGTTGAAAAATACATCGGCGCCATCGCCAAAGGCAAGAAGGCTCCCAAGTGGGTGGACAACAAAGAGTACTACGTGACCGGCAAAGTAACCGACGTCTTTACGACCGACATGGAGACACCTCAGAGCACGGTATACCAGATCTACACCGCCGACATCAAATACTCAGAGGAATTTGAAGCAGCGCTCGATGCCGTATCCTACATCCTTGACATGCGCTACACTACATCCCTCCGTGAGGAAGAAGGCGGTACCTACGGTGCACAGACCTCTACCGATGCATACAGGAAACCCGTTGACAAGGCCGAAATAGAAGTCGTATTCGACTGCCGTCCTTCCAGCACCGACAAGCTCCGCGAGCTTGCTATCAAGGGCATCACTGACCTTGCAGAGGAAGGCCCCACAGAGAAGGAAGTGACTGCAGCCATCCTCAACCTCAAGAAGAACATTCCTGAGAACCGCCTGAGCAACAGCTACTGGTCATCCAACATCATGAACTTCCTCGAATACGGCGAAGACAGCGACGCTGCCAGAGAGGCTGCAATCAATGCCCTTGATGCCGCCAAGATCCAGCAGGCCGTCAAAGACATCCTCGCTTCCGGCAACTTCATCGAAGTCGTCCAGAAACCTTCCAACGAAACAGACGTTCAGTAATCCAGTCTGATATTGCTTATCTCAAGTGCGGTGACTATCTTTGTCATCGCACTTTTTTACGTCATTCTTGGCCAGATGGCCGAGAATCTCCTGCCATGAAAAAAATTGCCATCATAGGAGCCGGGGCGGCGGGGTGTTTCTGCGCCGCCGAGCTGAGGCGTATGGTACCGGAGGCACGCATCGACATCTACGAGAGCGGGAAAAAGCCTTTGGCGAAGGTCGCCATCACCGGCGGCGGACGTTGCAACCTCACTAACGACTTCCAGGGCATCACCTCACTTGCTGAGGCCTATCCCCGCGGTGAACGTCTCATGCGACGCGCACTCAAAGAATTCGACCATAACGACACCATCGAGTGGTTCACCCGGAGGGGTGTCCCCTGCACGCTTCAGGACGACCATTGCTACTTCCCCGTCTCGCAGGACGCCATGGACATCGTTCGCACCCTCCTCCATGGAGCAAAAGGCGCAGACATCCACCTGAGCACACGCATTACCGCCATCCGGCACGAATCCAACTACATCCTCACCACTCAGGACGGGCGCACGGCAGAAGCCGACATCGTCGTCGTCACCACCGGCGGTTCACAAAAAACAAATACCATACTCGACTCCCTTGGCATCAAGCAAGTTCCTCCCGTTCCCTCACTCTTCACATTCCGCATCAACGATTCCGTCACATCCCTCATGGGCACGGTTGTCAATGCCAACGTCGCCCTCGCCGGCACCACTTTTCGAGCCGAAGGCCCCCTCCTCATCACTGACTGGGGCATGAGCGGACCCGCAATACTCAAGCTATCCTCCTACGCAGCCCGATACCTGAATGACAATGCCTACGGCGCCACACTCCTTGTCAACTGGGCCGGCTCCCCGGAACCGTCAATACGCGAAGCCCTGGAACAACACATGACGGCACAACCGCAGAAACAACTCCGAACAACAGCGCCGTTTTCCCTTCCCTCCCGCCTCTGGAGCCACATCTGCGCACGTGCCACCCTGCGCGAAGACCTACGCTGGGCCGAGCTTGGCCGAAAAGGGCTCAACCGACTTGCCGCCACTATATCCTCTGATCAATATCAAATCAACGGCCGGGCCGCTTTTCGTCAGGAATTTGTGACAGCAGGCGGCGTCCCGCTTACCGAAATCTCGCCTCGCACCTTCGAATCAACAAAACATCAAGGACTTTTTTTTGCGGGCGAAATCCTCGATATAGACGCAGTCACGGGCGGTTTCAACCTTCAGGCCGCCTGGACCACAGGACATATAGTTGCTAGATCTATTGCAAGTTGTAAATGATTTTGTAACTTTGCGCCCACTTACCTGAGAAGAAGACAATGAAAAGAATACTTGTAGTCATCGACGTCCAGAAGGACTTCGTTGACGGCGCTCTTGGCAACGCCGAGGCCGTAGCAATTGTACCCAACGTAGTCAAAAAAATCAATGAAGGTGCCTGGGATGGCATAGTTGTCACCCTGGATACCCATGGCGAAGACTATCTTAAGACAAAGGAAGGAGCAAGGCTCCCAGTCGTTCACTGCATCAAAAATACCCCCGGATGGCAGTTAGACCGGCAAGTAAGCGAGGCTCTCAGCAAAGTCAGTCTCCCCGTCCTCTACATTGAAAAGCCCACCTTCGGCAAGACCAGCTTAATGTCAGACATTATCTCCACCTTTGGCGACGAGCACCTCGACATCACTGTCACCGGTCTCATGACCGACATCTGCGTCGTCTCCAACGCCCTCATACTCAAGGCGGCAGGTTACGACAAATCCGACATCAGCGTCGACTCGGCCTGCTGCGCCGGCACTTCCCCCGAAGCCCATGAGGCCGCCCTCCGCACCATGGCTTCCTGCCAGATCGACATCCTCTGATTCGCACATCACGCACACACCCGTCATTCCTGGCCGCAGGCCGGGAATCTCGAGAACGAAACATATGAAAAAAATCTTCACACTACTTATAACAGCCGCCCTGGCCGCGGCGTGCAACAAGCTGGAGCTTATCTCCGGCAGCAGAAGCGTTGACGCCGCCGAAAAGGAAATCGCACAATTCAGTGTCAGCGAATCCGACGCGGACCGCCTCATCGCCATCCATCGTCCCGGTGAGACATACTCCGTCGAGACCGTCGCCGACAATGACACGCCGCTCCTGTATATATACAACTTCAACGACGGCTGGATGGTCGTATCCGGCGACAGACGTTCCACCCCGATCCTCGGCGAAAGCTCCTACGGAAATATCGATGTCAACAATGCCAACAACGGCATCATCACTTGGCTCGGCCTCTGCGCGGACGACATACGCCACCTTCGGACCACCGACATGGTGACCAACGAAGAAAACGTCCATATATGGGACAACGTCGCCCCGCACCACGACGAAAGCCATCAAAGTCTCGGTTCCAATGAGAATAAATGGGTGGTCAAGACAGACAGAATCACTGTCACAGCCACCAACAAGGCAAAAATACCTCACCTGATCAAGACTTCATGGGGACAGGCATCTCCCTGGAATGAAAAACTCCCCTACGACAACAAATACCACCACAAATGCTACCTCGGCTGCACGGCCGTAGCATTTGCGCAGCTCCTCTACTACACACACTATCAGATCGGCATCCCCGACCAGCTCCACCACAACGTCGATGTCAACAGGACCAGCATCAACGGCAGCACCACCGATATCGGCTTCTCAGCATCCGACCTCACCATCGGCTCCAAAAGATGGGATGAAATGGCCCTCTCCTCCAAATCCGGCGGCAACATTGAATACGTCCAGGATCTGATGACCGAAGTCGGCAACAGCTTCAACACCGTGTACTCCGGCCTTGGAAGCGGTGCCGCTCCATCATACGAAGGCATACATAAATACGGCCTCCAATATTCCTCCGGGGATTATTCCTACGATGCAATACTCGACAATCTCACCCGAGGCATGCCTGTAATGATCACAGCCTACGCCACAAAGAAAAGGACCGGCATCTGGCCCTTCAAGAGCACTTCCTACAGCGACGGCCACTGCTGGTTGATCGACGGCATCGACCAGACCATATATTCCTATTCGTGCATCAGTCATTGTGAGTACACATCCGACTGGACTGAAGAAGACGAGCTCTTCGACTCTTTTGAAGAAATAAGCGACAAATACGGCATAGCATCGGATGGGGAGTCTTTCACAGTAGATGGCGGCCACAGCGCCAACGATTATCTCCTTATGAACTGGGGATTCTGCGGAGTGTATTCAGACGCTCACTTCAGCATCAGTTCCGATGCCGTGTGGACAGCCAACGGCTACAACTATCAATACAAAAAGACCATCTACTATGACTTCCTTTAGACGCGTCCTTTTCCTTCTCGCCACGGTCCTCGTGTCCTTCTCATGCAGCGACAAGCCAGATGAGGATCCCGGATTCGGGTACCGGCTGTATTTCCAACCGGAAAGCTGCGAGGAGATGAAAGTCAGCGAATCAGATGGATGTATCCTCGTGGAGTTGGACGGAACAACGCTCTCCACACACAGCGATGCCATCGAGGAACAGATCCGTAGATACTACACGCTCTTTCTCAGACGCGGAGAAGGTGGGGGTAACGTGATCACTGTAGACTACAGGATGGAAAGATGCGAGGATATCGCCATCACGGCTCCGGTCGCACTGTTCGGTCTGGCTCCCGGCACGGATCTGTCCGGTAAGTTCGAGTTCTTATCCTCCCGCGACTGGACAGACTTCATCATCACCGAAGACATGAGGCTTATCGGGACCATTCCCACAGGTATGACCATCCGGGAATACCTGTCCAAATCTCCTATGGCCTTCCCCAAAGCGCTTTTACGCCTCACTTCCGCCCCTGCGGATTCCACAATTGAGACGACACTCACCATCAGCGTCACGCTTGAGGACAAAATCCTCTCGGCTGAACTGCCAGTAACATTGTGAAATGAGACCTCTGCTCCTTAACTTAGCCATTGCGACCGCGTTCCTTACCGCGACATCCTGTGTCGAAGACATCGACATGGGCCAGGACACGGAGAGGAAAGTGACAGTCAACTGCATTCTGTCAGGGAATGATGATATCCAATACGCCGACCTCAAATACACTGGCGGGATAGGAGACATCTTCTACGAATCCGTTGAGGACGCAGATATTGTCTTATATGAAAACGGCATTGAGGCCGGGACATTTATAAAAACGGGCGACGGCCGATGGATGCTGGAATATCATCCGACAGCCGAAACCGCCTACACCATAAGGATCAATATCACCGGCTACCCTCAAATCACCGCCAGCACCGTCCTTCCCGCCCCCGTAAAGATTGAAAAATCCAGCGACGCCTACGTCCAGAAGGGATTTCAAGCCGCATTCTGGACATTCGGTCTTACAAATGGTCAAAAGCTTGTCGAAAGGATTTCGACCGACCATCCGGATGTCGACAACTTCAACATTTACACGGACGGTTCTGATGGACACATAGGATATCTCCGGATAGGCAGTGCGGACCATGCCGGACCGGTCTCATTCAAGATATACAGCCAGGGAGATGGCATAACTACAGTTTTCCGGACAGTCTCCGAAGACTACGACCGCTACATGAAAACCAGCCTCCAGAAGGCTCTGGCATATTCCGGTTTCGATGACGTATCATCCCGCTTCGAGGAAAATACCGTATACTCCAACATCAATGGCGGCATCGGTATATTCGGTGCCTATATCGACACAAAATTCATCGCGGACGAATGATTGCGCTGCTGCTGGGCATACTGACGACAGCCGTCACCGCGGATACGGACACATCCACGGTGACGCAGAGCCTCGACAGCTCCGTCGTCGTTTCCAGCCTGCCGCTTCCCGGCAGGGGCAACACGTATATCTACACCCCTTCCAAGGCCGCCAATATCATCTCCGTCATAGGAGAGCCTGACGTCATGCGCCAGCTAGCCACCCTTCCCGGAGTTGCTTCCGGGGTTGAGGGTTCCCTGGGACTGTATATCCGTGGAGGCAATGCCGGAACAGGACGGACGGATGTCGACGGGGTCCCCGTCTACAACGCCTCGCACGCTCTCGGCCTGTTCTCTTCACTCCCTTCGGAGATGTTCTCGGTGATAAAAGCCGGTTTCGGAGGCTTCTCTTCCGCTGACGGCAATTTCTCCTCGGGAACAGTCAGCATATCGAGCTGTAAAAACATACTCGAAAAAGCCGGAGGAAGCATAAGCGTCTCTCCCTATATGATCGGCGGATATGCCGAAATCCCGGGAGTCACAGACCTCAGGATATCAGCACGCTACTCCCCTGTCCCTCATATCGCACGGATTGCGAGCAGGATGACCGGTCACTTCGACGACATAGGGGGCTCAATCTACGATCTTTCCGCCAGTGCGGTACGGAGGACAGGAAGCTGGAAGCTGTCCGCCTTCATGTTTTTCTCGAACGACAATATCGATATCTCTTCGGATAATTCCGTAAACTCCGTTGCGTGGAGGACGTGGATGGGTAAAATAGGATGGGAGCGTCAGGCCGGTGACAGGGGCCGCATCGCCCTTCTCACATATTGTTCCGGCTCCGCATCTGAAGAAGGGCAGGACGGCATCGGCATAATCTCATCCATGAACGAAGCCGCCGTAAAGGGGACGTACCGCTACGAATGCCCTGACGGCAAAAGCATGTCCGTCGGCGCGGAAGCGAAATACATGACCGGAGGATATAACATGTCCGTTTTTGCAGCCGGCAAGGCCCGCATTGCCGGCATCGCCGACGTAACCGCCGGATATAGGCACACTGTCATGCTGACCGGGTGCGAGACCATCAATAACTGCGACATTCACCTTCTCGCTGACATCGACCTCTTTGACGGCATTGGGGCAGAAGTCTCATACGACAGAAACGTACAGTATTTTCACATGCTCGAGGGGCTCCAGACCGGCTGGGCGCTGAACTTTTCAGTTCCGATGAGCCATGATTTCCCGGAAGAGGTCTCACGCCAGGCTTATGCCGGCCTGTATGGGCGACGGAGCATCGGACGGTGGACCGTACACGCCAATCTGGGAGCATATATAAAGAGAATGGACAATCTGGTCAGTTACACATCATCTCTGAACATGTTCCGCAATATAAGCGACACCTGGCGATACGATGCGTGCCGCGGCAAAGGTCGCTCAGGGGGTATAGAGGCCACGGTTTCGCTGCAAAGCGCCAGGCTGTCGGTCAACGCCTCCTACACTTATTCCAGGTCGACAAGGACATACTCACTCATAAACGGCGGCAGGGAATTTCCCTTTAAATTCAGCAAGCCCCACATCTTCAATTTCGAATCGGATTACACGCTCGGGGGCGGCAGGATTTCCAGGCATCTTCTCCTGTGTGTCAGTTACAGCTCCGGTCATCTTGTCACCACTGCCGTCAGGCAGTACGAAGGCGTGCCGCTCCCCTACTGGAGCGACCTGACTTCCTATCCGTCTGAATTCATAAACAATATATACAACAGGGTGGAAATGACCGGTGTAAATGCCGTAAGGATGAAGCCCTATTTCAGGGTAGATGCCGGCTATTCCATGAAAATACATGGCAGGAAGTGTTCCAATGAACTGACTTTTTCAGTCTACAACATATTCAACAGACACAATCCCTATATCTACTACCACGATCTTGAGAGCTGGAAACAGGTCAGCATAATGCCTGTAATGCCGTCATTGCGGTGGAAAATCACTTTTTGACGTCGACGTTGACGTATAGGTAGACAATAGGTCTTGTCGGTGAGTTTGTCGTGATTGTGATTATTGCCATGTGGGAGCCAGGAGCGAGGTCTTTGGTGTCTATATTGACATTGATGGAAGCGGAAGCCGAGGGTGCGACGGAGGTGGGAGACGAGACGGTGACATTGGCCATATCCACATCTGTTTTTCTTATTATCAACGGTGTGTTTCCCGTGTTGGCAATTTGGAAAGCGGCATTAACCCGGGTCCCGCGAGATACGGGACCGAATGATGATGATGGGTCGGTGACTGTCGGGACGGGGGCGTTGCGGATCCCGGCGGGCGTAAGACCGGAGAAATTGTCCTTTGTGAAAGCCCAGGCACTGATGGTGCCGGTGGCGCCTCCGGGCTGGACGCGGAGTGTGGCGTTGTAGGTGTTTCGTCCCCAGAGCGTAGTGTCTGAATTGACTTTGAGAGAAATTTCAGCAACGGACCCGGGTGGTATCGGATTAGGGGTGATGTTGACTTTCAGTTGTGGGGAGCGGGCGTCTACGGTGACGTTGACAGGTCGGTCGGAGAGATTGGCAACTTTGGCCACGGTGGAGCGCGATTCTCCCATTTCCATATTGCCTATCTTGAAATCGGCCTCCTTGAAGCCAAGGGGACCGATTCTGAATTTACCATATAAGTCATTGAGAGATACCTTCTTGTCATGAACGACACCCCGGATGCGGAGGATGACGGGCTTGCGGGTGCCGGAGACATAGACGGTTAGGGTCTTGTCAAACGGGAGGGGGCCGGAATCATTGGAATATGTGACGCTGATGGTGCCGCTGTCGCCGGGTTTCAGCGGAGTCCTGGTCCATTTGACATCGGTGCAGCCGCATGAAGTGACGACTTCGTAGATTGCCTGCGGCTTGTCCGATATATTCTTGACTGTGAATGTACATGTCAAGGGGCCGTCGGAGACGAGCACGTCGCCGAAGTCATGAACGGTCTTGTCGAACTCGACGACTTGACCGGAAACCGTGCCCAGAAGCACTGCAAGTGTGAATATAAGCAATCTCATCGTTTCAAATTTACTTTACAAATATAGGAAAATCAAATTAAATGCCTAACTTTGCTCCCCGATAACATTTAAAAGGATACAATACTATGGCTTACAAAATTTCTGCTGACACATGCGTAGCATGCGGTACCTGCATCGGCGAGTGCCCTTCAGGCGCAATCTCAGAGGGAGACGTATACTCAATCGATCCCAACGTATGCATTGACTGCGGTACCTGCGCTGACGCCTGCCCCATGGGCGCCATCTCCCCTGCTGAATAAGCACGAGCAAGTGTCAAGACATCGAGACCGACTCTTCCGGAGCCGGTCTTATTTTGTATTCACGCCTCTGCAGTAAGCCAAGGGCTGCAGTTAGCGATTTTTGTCAAAAATTACTAACTTTGTATGTTTATACAGATATAGAGTATATGGCAGAAAACAGACCAGCCGGCGCAGCCGGGAACTACAACGACGACAGTATCAAGACACTGGAGTGGAACGAACACATCCGCAGACGCGCCGGTATGTACATCGGACGTCTCGGCAACGGTGACAACCAGGGAGACGGTATCTACGTGCTCCTCAAAGAGGTTATCGACAACTCCATCGACGAGTTCTCAATGGGCTTCGGCAAGCAGGTCCTTATCACCATCGAAGGCCGCGAAGTCACTGTACGCGACTTCGGACGAGGCATTCCGCTGAACAAAGTCGTGGACGTCACCAGCAAGCTCAACACCG
>JAFZPY010000027.1 GCA_017552475.1 Bacteroidales bacterium
GCAATCTCCACTGCTTCGACAATATCATCATGCGACGGAGTCACTCCACCGACGGACAGGTCGGCGCAAAGTTCCACCCTGTCCGCACCGGCAGCCTTCGCAGCCCTCACCGCGGGCACATTGCCGCAACAAATCTCAACAATTATCGTGTTTTCCATATCCCCACAAAGTTATCTTTTTCTCCCGAATGATGCAAGATTTGCCAGAAAATGCTTATCTTCACCCAACCCTAACCCTAAAATCAAAAAAATATGACCAACTATTCCGCCAGGCTCATCCTCACACTCCTCCTGCCCGTAATCTCACAGACCCTCTCCGCCCAGACCCTCCGCGGCACAGTCACCGACGCAGTCACAGGCGAGCCTCTCGCCGGAGCCACAGTCATAATCACCGAACTGTCAAACAAATGGGCCGTCGCCGACGACAACGGAGCCTACCGCATCGACGTCACTCCTTCCGGTCGCTACACCATAGAGGCCTCATTCATCGGCTATGAGCCATCCATCATGAAAGAAGTCCTCATCGCCGGCTCCAAAGAAATCATAGCAGACATCGCCCTGCGCGAAAACAGCAACGAACTCGCCGAAGCCATCGTGAAGCCGCGGGTCAACAAAATGGCCACAGTCAACCCCACAGCCCTTGTAGGCGGCGTGATGCTTTCAATGGAAGAAGCCACCCGGTTCGCCGGCGGCTACAATGATCCCGCCCGGCTTGTCTCCTCATTCGCCGGCATCTCCGCCAGTTCCAACGGCAACGGAGTCTCTGTCCACGGTAACGCTCCCCAGATGATGCAATACCGTATCGAAGGCGTCGAAGTCTTCACACCCAACCACTACAATGACTTCTACGAGGCCGGCTTCGGCATGGTCAGCGCCCTCAATGCCAACGTCATCGGCAACTCCGACTTCATGGTCTCCACCTTCAACGCCAACTACTCCAACTCCCTCAGCGGCGTCTTCGACGTAAAGATGCGCACCGGCAACAGTTCCAAATATGAAAACATCGTCCAGATAGGCACGGTCTCCGAAGAAATCACCGCCGAAGGGCCCGTTTCCAGGAAAAACAATTCCAGCTACATCATCAACTACCGCTACGGCTTCACCTCCCTTGCCAACAAACTCGGCCTCATCGATGCCGACGAGACGGCCTTCGACTTCCAGGACTTCTCGCTGAAACTCAATTTCCCCACCCGGCACGCCGGCACCTTCTCCATCTTCGCCCTCGGCTACTACGACGGCTCCGAAGACAAGGCAATGCACATAGGCGACATCAACACCATCTACGACGCCTCCCGCCAGAAAGGCAACATGTGGGGACTCCTCACCGGTGCGACACACAAAATACATTTCAACAATAAATGGACGTGGCGCACCACCATGGCCTACAACGGGCAGCACATCCACACCGACATCGGCTACTGGGGCCTTCAGCGTAATGCCGACAACGTCCTCACCACCCCCATCAGCTACGAAGAGCCCAAAGCAGTCCTCCCATACAGTGACCAGAAAATGAATGAAGACCGCATCCTCGTCAACACCGAACTCTCCAGACAGCTCACATCCCAATGGCTCCTCCAGTTCGGCCTGGACTACTCACACCGCTTCTTCAACCTCGGTTACAGCAGCACCGACTACGTCTACTCCAATGCCCCCTTCACCGACTGGGTCAAGACAAAAGGCAACACCGGACTCGGCAGCATATTCTGGCAAAACATCATCAAACCTTCCTCCAAGCTCAGCATCAACCTCGGCGTCAACGCCACATACTTCGCTTTCTCCAAAGACATCAGCATCGAGCCCCGTGCCAGCATGAAATGGGATCCCGACGAGCGCAACTCCTTCTCCCTCGGCTACGGCCTCCACTCCATGACCGAACGCATGGACGCCTACTTCTATGAAGAAAACGGCAGGCAGGTCAACAAAGACCTCGGACTCTCAAAAGCCCACCACCTGCTTGCTACCTATATTTATAAATTCAACGACAACCTGAATCTCCGTCTCAACGCCTACTACCAATACGGCTTCAAAACGCCCGTCGGCATCAACGGCTCCACCTTCTGCTCCGTCAACCGCTTTATGAACTATTTTGACGAGCCACTCGTCAACGACGGCAATACCCGCAACTACGGCACTGACATCACCCTCGAACAATACATGTCCCGCGGCTTCTACGGCCAGGTCAACGCATCCCTCTTCAAATCAGAGTACCGCGCACAGGACAATATCTGGCGTCACCAGCTCTATGACAGGGGCTACACTGCCAAAATCCTCGGCGGCAAAGAATGGATGGTCGGCAGAAACAAGCAGAACGTCCTCAACATCAGCCTTAAATACACCCTCCAGGGCGGCCTGCACTACACCCCGATGGACCTCGACGCCATGAATGCCCTCATGGACGCCGGCGAGATGCTTGAACAGGAAATCTTCAAGGACAAAGAAGCCATGAGCTGCCAATACAGCCCAGAGCACACCGTAGACTTCACCATAAGCTTCAAGATCAACGGGAAGAAAGTCAGTCACACCATCGCCTTCGAAGGCCTCAACATCCTCCAGAACGAGACACCCTTCGCCCAGCGCTACGACATCCGCACCCGCACCGTCAAGACCGACAAGACCGGTCTCTCCCTCCCAAATCTATTCTACCGTCTAGACTTCTAATCTCCGCTTCCTCGTCATCCCCGACGAGCCGAAGGCGTGATCGGGGATCTCAGACACGGTTATTGAAACGAAAGCATCGCCTCGCAGGCCAGAAGGAGGTCTTGGAATGTCTTTTCGAAGTCGCCGGTGTACCAAGGGTCGGCGACATCGCGGCCGGAGCCGGTATAGGCCATCATGAGATGGATTTTCTTTTCCGGGTCGTCCGGGATGATACGACTGAGCCAGCAGAGATTTGATGCATCCATGCAAATGAGGCGGTCGAAGCGGTCGTAGTCGGCCGGGGTGACCTGACGGGCGCATTTGCCGTTGTCAAATGACACACCATGCTGCGTGAGACAGCGTTTGGCCGGTGGATATATCGGGTTGCCGATCTCTTCGGAAGAGACCGCCGCCGACTCAATATAGTATTGGTCTTCAATACCTTTGGCTTTCACCAATGCTTTAAGTATAAACTCCGCCATGGGACTTCTGCAGATGTTGCCGTGGCAGATGAAAAGTATTCTCATGATGATTATTGTTTCATTTGTAGAAAAACATGATGGCACTTATGAGGAGATTGGGTCCGAGGCCGCTGTAGAAAGAGGCAGTGAAGTCAAGGGGAACACCGATGATTTTCAGGGCTATGCCGAGGCATGTCATGAAGATGACGATAATCCAGCCGCGTAGGGGGAATGAATTCAGGATAGAGGCCGGTTCGGGCTGGTTGTCAATCAGTTTTATGTATCTTTTGACAATTTTCCGGAACATGAAGAAGAAACCTGCGAGAACCGCGATGGTTATGGCTATGAGGACGGGGAATTTTTCCGTTCCCGTTGAAGCATAGGCAGACAGGCCCTTAATGGTGATGATGATGCCCGGAATGCCCCAGATGAGGCCGGCCGTGAGGTACAAGTGTTTGTGCTGCATGTTTATATTTATTGAAGTGCAAAGGTAGCGAGATTATTTGTATCTTTGACAATTCTAATCTGTAATGGACATGAATTTGATCGGTAATATCGTTTGGCTGGTGTTCGGAGGTTTGCTGTTAGCCATAGCTTATTTTATTCAGGGGCTGGTGTTGTGCCTGACAATTATCGGCATTCCGTTCGGGTTGCAGCTGTTCAAGTTCGGGATGTACTCGCTGTCGCCGTTTGGCCATGAGATGGTCTATGAGGAGAGTCAGCCGGGCTGCCTTACTGAGGTGATGAACCTTATATGGATACTTTGCGGATGGTGGGAGATAGCTCTCTTGCATCTGGTACTGGGCATTTTGTTCTGTTTCACCATCATTGGCATTCCGCTCGGGAGGCAGCATTTCAAGATTGCGGCGGCATCGCTGTTTCCGTTCGGTAAAGAGTTGCGTTAGAGTTTGTTTATGCAGGAAAATAGGGAAATTAGAGTTATAAGAGCCGGAAAGGCTGGCGTGGCGGTGAATGTGCTGCTGGCGGCATTCAAGGCTGTTGTCGGACTGATGAGCGGCAGTATTGCCATCCTGATGGATGCCGTGCATACGCTGTCGGACGCGTTGTCGGCCGTGATTACCATGGCCGGCGTGTGGCTGGACGGCAAGAAGAAGGGACGCGGACATGTGTTTGAGAATATTTCAGCCGCGATTGTGGCTGTCATGCTGTTGTCGGTAGGGATTGCCGCGGGAGTGAGCGCATGGGAGAAGATTGTTGCGCCGGCGGAATTATCATCTTACAGCGCGATTGATATTGTGATTATTTCGGTGGCGATTGTGGCTAAGTTACTGCTGGGCAGACATTATGCCCGTGTCGGCCGGGAGGTCGGAAGCATTGCGCTTAGCGCAGCGGCCGTGGAGTCGCTGGCGGATTCGGCTATTTCCGCGGCTACGCTTGTCAGCGCCGGAATCATGCTCCGCTACGGCATTGACCTGGACGGGTATTTCGGCATGGCGATCGCGGCAGTCGTAGTGGCCGCCGCTGTCAAGAGTCTTTGGGAGATCCTCGGAGCAAGCTCCAAGGATGACGCGGGAGGCGTTACTCGTCATTCTTGACCGGCACACTGTTCCGTCATTCTTGACCCGAAGGGTCGAGAATCTCGAATACGATTATCAAGGGCCTCGCTAAAGGCCGTGAAGATGACATAAACCCCGAAAGTTTTTTGTCTAACTTTCGGGGTTCAAACTAATAAAACAGGAATTTTCTAAACTTTATTTATTCTGGACGAGACGGACGGGGTAACCGTTAAAACGATCCCAATTGAGAGCCGCATTAAGGTCGTTATACGCAACATAAAAATGAAAAGCTATATTATACGATGCTGGAGTACTTGACCAAAAGAACCCAAAAGCATTCCAATTAACCACAGCGTTACCAGCGCGGTAGCCTGCGGTAGGGATAAACACACAGCCAGCTTCTTCGTAGGCGGGAAAGTCTTCATCTGCAATGTAAAAACCGCGGTCAAAAGATGTAGCTGTGTTGTTAATGGCCGCAGAGGGGAAGACGCCCTTCTGTGAGGTGCTAAGCTCTGATCCGTCAACCCATTCGTCCGGGAAGATTACCACTACGGTTTTTGAGCCGACTTGGCCTTTGCAAAAGCGAGCATTCTCTTTAGCGAGTCCTAAGTCAGTGTTGCGGTTGTGAAAGATATAGGTAATTTCGCCTGTGGTCGTTTCACC
>JAFZPY010000028.1 GCA_017552475.1 Bacteroidales bacterium
ACAGCTCTGTCCTCCAGCAACCTCAAGAAAGTCGTAGCCCCTGAATTCCCCGACGACACCTTCATCCTCGGCTCTGCCATCGACTACGTCGCCAGCGCCTCCGAATGGGTAGCCGGCTCTTACGGACAGCAGAATCAGGGCGGAGATCCCGTCATAAATAGTGTTCCCGCCGGAGCAATCGCTGGGCTCTTTACCGTCAATGAGGACGGAGATCAGGTCTACTTCTCCAAAGGAAACCTCCGCTGCTACATCGACGCCTCGGGCAACCCCCACGCGGATCCCGACAACTCCGCCAACACCACCGGCTGGGCCTTCGCCGATCACCAATATGATTTCGTCGGCGATGTTGCCCCCAACAACGATCCTCTTTGTGGCACTGCCGGCTGGATCGACTTGTTCAGTTGGCCCAATGACTCTGGCAACTTCATTGACTGGGGTACTAACCAAATCTACAATGGTACATCCATGGATCCAGCCAACACCTGGCGCACCCTATCTGGAACTGAGAGTACAGGAGAATTCACATATTTATTCAACACTCGTAATTCCGTAACTGTCAATGGTATCACAGACGCTCGTTACGCAAAATGTAAGGTCAATAACGTTTTTGGTATTCTCCTCTTCCCAGACGATTGGGTAGCTGGCTATGAACTCTCCGAAGAGATGCAAAACAAAGTTGTAACAGGTAATATCAACCAACCCTCCTCCTACTCTGGCTACGGCAATTTTTACAATGTTACCATAACGGCTGATGAGTGGCTTGACTTTGAAGCTGCCGGCTGTGTGTTCCTGCCTTGTGCAAGAGCTCGTTACAGTTCAGGCTACGACACCCAAGTTTCAGATTCTGGCAGATACAGCTCATCTACGCGCTACAACGACGTATGTATAAATATTCTGTCTTTTGCGTCTACTGGCATCAAGCCTGCAGATCACATCTATACTTATTTTTCCAATGGCTACTCCGTCCGTCTTGTCCAAAACGCCGAATAACCTTCAGTCATAGATACTCGTTATCCTGGCCGAAGGGCCGAGACTCGCGAAAATAACGCCGACCGCGATGCCCCTTCTCTGGGCACCGCGGTCTGTCTTTCTACTTTAGAGAACAATGAGTAACAAAAAAAATCTTTTCGTGTCTACTTCTCGCGTTAATTACAATCGATTAGAGAATCATCCAGGCTGTCAGTTTGGGAAAAAATTGACAGATTTAGAGGAAGATGAGGCGGGAGAGGGAGGAGGGGGCGAAGAGACGGCGGGAGAGGGTGAGGAGGTCGTCGGGGGTGATGGCGGAGATGGAAGTGCGGATCTCTTCGGGAGTGGAGATGCGGCCCCAGGAGAGGAGGGATTTGCCCATTGAGAGGCATTCGGCCTCGCCGTTATCGGAGGAGATGGCAATCTGGCCGAGGAGTTGCTTGCGTGCAGCGGCGAGCCGGCGGGAAGACAGTGGCTCAGCCCTTAATTTATTGAGAATCCTGGTGATTGTGGCGGAGCAGCGGTCAAGATTGGGGCGGTCGCAGCCGAAGCTGATGGCGAAGATGCCGGTGTCGGCGTAGGGGGTGTAGCTGCATTCGACGCTGTAGACCCAGCCGTTTTTTTCGCGGAGGGCGCTGCCGAGCATGGAGTTGGAGGCCGGGCCGCCGAGGAGATTGGCCAGGAGAATGGCCGTCATGCGGTCTTTGGTGTCGTAGAGGGAGGGGGCGAGGGCTCCGAGAACGACGTTGGCTTCGTGTTTTTTTTTGTCTTCGATTATATTGAATGGCCCGTTTTTGAGATCCTCGGGACAAGCCCAAGGATGACGGGACGGTAGCCTATTCTTGAGATCCTCGGCCTGACGGCCAAGGATGACGGGCTTAGGAATGACGGGAGCAGGGGTGACGGGGAAGAACTTTGATGAGAGGCGATGGATAGAGGCTTCGAGCTTCTTTTCGTCGATGTCGGCGACGATGGTGAAGGCCATGGAGGTGGGAATAAAACGCTCTGCTACGAACTTGCGGAGTTGGGCAGGGGTGATTTTGCGAACGGAGGCTGCCGTGCCGAGGATGGCGCGTCCGAGAGGATGCCCTTTGAATAGAGCTTCTTCGAAGCGGTCGTAGACATCGTCGGCGGGGGAGTCTTTGTAGGAGATGATTTCGTCGATGATGACACCTCTTTCGGTCTTGACCTCATCGTCCGGGAATGTGGCCTGTGTAGCAAGTTCCATCAGGAGTCCGGAGGCTTTGTTGAGGTCTTCCTTGAGTACTGTGGCGTGGATGACGATTTCTTCTTTGGTGGTGTAGGCGTTGAGCTCGCCTCCCAGCCGGTCGAGATAGCTGTTGATGGCGGATGCTTTTTTCTTCTGTGTGCCCTTGAACAGGGTGTGTTCTGTGAAATGCGCTATGCCTTCAGGGTAGCCGTCTTCATCCCTCGTGCCGCACCGTATGCTCAGGGCACAGTAGGCAACAGCCGAGCCGCTGCGCTTGACACCGTACCTCAGGCCCTCTCTGGTCACACCTGTCGTCATCTTCCTGCGCTGAGCCTTTTGATGTCGTCGGGAGCAAATCCGGCCCCGGACTTGCCGGAGAGTTTGCTCCGGCGGTAGTAGTAGAGAGTATGGGTGTCCGCCTCGATCAGCATCTTGTAGCACTCGGCTCCTTTCCAGGGAAATACGGGAGCGACCACGTAACTTACGAGGGTGTTGTATGTCCTGGCGTTGTAGACGTTGTCCACTTCGTCTTCGGATGTGACTATGATGTCGGAGTCCAGCCTGGCGAGGACTTTTTCGGTGACATTGTCATCAAGGTCGTCTTCGGAGAGGTAGATGCGTTTGTTGCGGGATTTGAGGAGATTCTTGCTGTAGCTGTTGAGGCCGGCATAGCCCGCGGCGGCTTTGTCCATGGCGCGGGGGACGAAGTCCTGCACTATGTCTATCAGGGCGGGAAGATACAGAAGCGATCTCACGCTCATGCCTCCTGCGGGAGCGAAAGGGACTGAGACTACTTCAAGCATGTGCTTGATGCCTTTCGATGCCTCCTCGCCGCCTTTGACGAGAGTGAGGAATGTGATGCCGCTTTCGCCTTCCGGCCCGGAAGGACTGTCTGCAAGGAGCAGGAAATAGTAGGCGTCGTATATTCTGAGTTCTTCAAACTCCTCAAGACTGCAGAATTCGAAGGGAGAAAGATTCCACCTCTCGGTGATGTCTTTCATCAGGGCGTTGTCGATGGCCTCGTGGCCTGACAGGACGACCTTGGTCGTCTTCAGTTTGAAGTCCTGGAGACGGAACTTGCGGGTGTTGATCTGCGCCTGCCCGAAGGCTGCCCATGCTGACAGTATCAGGATGGCGGCGATTGCTATGATGCGTTTCATTCTGTGGGACGGGCTTTGGCCATCTCTTCGCGGGATGTGCCTGTGGTGACGTTGTAGGATGCGGGGTCACGGAAGCCGAGGAGGAAGCTCCTGATGTCCATTCTCTTTTTGCCGGAGAGCTGGATGTCCTTGACGGAGATGGCTCCGTCAGCGGTGGCGATTGCAAGATAAGTCTTGCCGTCTGTGAGGATGGTGCCGGGGGCGCCTGAAGGTTTGCCCGGCATCATGGTGGCAGAGTATATTTTCAGCTGAGTGGTATTGCCGTCAGGAGCCACGAGCTCGGTGAATGCGGCAGGATAGGGGCTGAGTCCGCGTATGAGGTTGTATATGTTGACAGTGGTGTCGTTCCAGTCGATGTGGCATAGTTCACGGGTGAGCTTCGGTGCAGGCTTCAACACTTCGGAGCCTTGGATGAAGCTGCGCTGGACGCGGGTCTCGACGTTGCCTTCGATGATGCCGCCGACGGTCTCGACTACGAGCCTGGCGCCGATCTCCATGAGGGCGTCGTGGACGTCTCCGGCGGTGTCGTCGGGCCCGATCCTGTGCTCCTGGCGAAGGATGATGCCGCCAGTGTCTATTTGCTTGTCAATCATGAATGTGGTGACGCCGGTGATGTTTTCACCGTTGATGACGGCCCAGTTGATGGGGGCTGCGCCACGGTATTGGGGGAGAAGTGCGGCGTGGAGATTGAAGGTGCCGAGCTTCGGCATTGTCCATACAACTTCAGGAAGCATGCGGAAGCCGACAACTACGAAGAGGTCGGCCTTGAGGGCAGCGAGGCTGGTGAGGAATTCTGGATCTTTGAGCTTTTCAGGCTGGAGGACGGGAAGCCCCTTGGAGACTGCGTATTTCTTTACTGCGCTTTCATTGACCTTGAGTCCGCGGCCCCTGGGCTTGTCGGGGACGGTGACTATGCCTACGACATTGTAGCCTGCGTTGATGAGGGCGTCAAGGGGGGCGACGGCGAATTCCGGCGTGCCCATGTAGACTATGCGGGTTTTTTTGAAGATTGTCATGACTTTGCTTTTTAGTATGCGCCACCAGGCCTTGAAGTCGTGGTCTCCGAGAATGGAGGAGTCGTTGATGGCTTTGTATGTGAGGAAAAGACCTATGCCCAGCAGCAGGATGTTGCAGGAGAAGGTGCCTATGAATGCGCCTGAGGCTCCGTCGCGGGCGAGCTTGCAGCCTGTGATGTAGACTACCCACCAGAGGACGAAGAACAGCACAGAGACGATGGCTGACGTGCCGATGCCGCCTTTGCGGATGATGGCTCCGAGGGGGGCGCCGATGAAGAAGAGAATCAGGCAGGCGAGGGCCTGGGCGTATTTGTTCCATATCTCTACTTTCGTGCGGCGGAGGATGACGGTGCTGTCGAAGGACTCAATAGAGTAGTTGCGCAGGGTGGCTTCGAACTGGGAGGCATTCATTGAGGCGCTTTCAAGGGCCTCCTTTTGCTTGTCGAGGTTTTTGAAGGTGCCGAGGCCTTCCGGTGCGTAGGCGGTGGAGAAGCGCTTGTGCCAGCCTGTGTCCAGCTGGGCGGAGTAGTTGAGACGGGCAGTGTGGCGGGCTTCGTTGACATAGCGGCTCTGGAGTGAGTCGGCTTTGTATGAGAGGGAGTCCCTGCCGTGGCGGAGACGCCGGAGGTCCATTGAACGCACCTGTTCGTCGAAACGGGTGTTGCTGGATTTCTGGAAGGCGTAGTTGCTCAGCGGTATGATCAGTTCCTGCCGGGAGAAGTCTATGCGCTGGAGGGCGAGGGTGGTGTCGCGGAAGCGACGGGTGTTGGTCTCCTGGTAGTTGCTGCCGTGGTGGAGGCTGAAGGTGATGTGGTCCTTGGTCTTGGACAGGCGGATGGTGCCGGAGTCTGCGACGGTGACGACGGTGTTGCCTTTATTGCCGGTGTGGTCGTAGATCATTACGTTGTGCATCATGCCGGTCTTCTTGTCACGGTCTTCGACGCGGAAGATGTAGCCTTCGATGCCGTCATAGAACGTGCCGACGGGGATTTTAATCTCGTCTTTGGTGTTCTTGATGTCATCGCGGAGGGTGTAGATCTTGTTGGTCGCGTAGGGAGAGAGGTCGTTGAGCGAGAAGAATGCGATGAGCGTAATCAACGCACTTAGGGTCATGATGGGGGCCAGGATGCGGGTGAGCGAGATGCCGGAGGCTTTCATGGCGATGAGCTCGCAGTTTTCTCCCATCTGGCCGAGTGTCATCACTGAGGCCAGAAGGGTCGCCAGGGGAAGCGCCAGTGGTAGTGCCTGGCTGCAGATACCCCAGAACAGGAATTCGAGGATTACGCGGAGTCCCAGTCCTTTGCCGACGAGTTCATCGATATACACCCAGAGGAATTGAAGCATCAGGATGAATATCACAACCAACAGGATCATTACGAATGGTCCTATGAATGATTGTATTATGAACTTGTCGAGCTTCTTCATCGTCTATACTGTCGCGAGTTCAACGAGCTTGTCGAGGGCGGCTTTGAGGCCTGATGTGTCGCGCCCGCCGGCTGAGGCGAGGCCGGGCTGTCCGCCACCGCCTCCCTGGATGAGTTTCGCGGCTTCACGGATGTCTTTGCCTGCATTCTTGCCTTTCTTTACAAGGTCATCGGAGTACATCAGGATGAGGTTGGGTTTGCCCTCGTATTCGAATGCGCCGGTGACGGCAAGGTTGCTTGCGTGCTTCTGAATCATGAACGCGATGTTGCGGGCCATGTCAGGAGCGACGGACATGTCGAAGCGTACAAGTTTGATACCGTTGATTTCAGTGGCTTTGCTTTCAAGCTCGGAGGCGAATCTGGCTGCTTTTTCCTGGGCTGCCGCTTCGACCTGTTTTTTGAGTTCAGTATTCTCGTCGAGCGCTTTGCTGATGGCGCCGGCGAGGTCGGGAACGTTGTTGAAGAAGCTGCGGGCTGTTTTGACCAGGTCTTCAAGTTGTCTGACGTATGTCTCGGCTGCGCTGCCGGCTACTGCCTCGATGCGGCGCACTCCGGCGGCGACTGCGCCTTCGGAGATGATTTTGAAGAAGCCGATGCGGCCGGTGGACGTGGCGTGGGTGCCGCCGCAAAGCTCGACTGAGGGGCCGAACTTGACTACGCGCACCTTGTCGCCGTATTTCTCTCCGAAGAGGGCGATGGCGCCCATCTTGTTGGCCTCTTCCATGGTAGCCTCGCGGTTCTCTTCGAGATGATAGTCTGCGCGGATGAGCTCGTTGACACGCTGTTCGGCGCGGGCGATTTCTTCGTCGGTCATCTTGGAGAAGTGGGAGAAGTCGAAGCGGAAGTAGTCGGGACCGACGAAGGAGCCTTTCTGCTCTACATGGGTACCGAGGACTTCGCGGAGAGCGCGGTCAAGGAGGTGGGTGGCTGTATGGTTGGCTGCGATGTTGTCACGGCGTGCCGCGTCGACGTGGAGGTCGAACGGGCAGGTGCAGTCAGATGGGATGCGCTCGGCGAGGTGGATGGTGAGGTTGTTTTCCTTTATTGTATTAAGGATCTGTATTTTCTCGCCGCCCTCGGAGAGGATGTAGCCGGTGTCGCCGACCTGGCCGCCCATTTCTGCATAGAACGGGGTGCGGTCGAAGACGAGCTGGTAGTATGTCTTGTTCTTGGATTTGACGGTGCGCTGTTTGAGGAGAGTGGCGCCTTCGACCGTGGTGCAGTCGTAGCCGAGGAACTCAACTTCCTCGTCGCTGTGGTAGACGGTCCAGTCGCCGAATTCATTGGACGTAGCGTTGCGGGCGCGTTCTTTTTGCTTCTGGAGCTCTGCGTTGAAGCCGTCGAGGTCGACTGTGTAGCCTTTTTCGGTGGCAATCAGCGAGGTGAGGTCAATGGGGAAGCCATAAGTGTCGTAGAGGACGAAAGCGTCGGTGCCGGAGATGACTTTGGTGGCAGCGCTGCGCTCCATGTAGCCGTCCATCATGCGGATGCCACGGTCGAGGGTCTTGAGGAATGCGTTCTCTTCTTCGCGGATGACGCTCTCTATTAGCTTCTGCTGGCTTTTGAGTTCGGGGTAGGCGTCACCCATGTCGGAAACGAGCTGGGGAACGAGGCGGCAGAGGAATGGCTCGTCGAAGCCGAGGAATGTATAGCCGTAGCGTACGGCACGGCGGAGGATGCGGCGGATGACGTAGCCGGCCTTGACGTTGGAAGGAAGCTGGCCGTCGGCGATGGAGAATGCGATGGCGCGGATATGGTCTGCGACTACGCGCATTGCCACCTCAGTGTCCTCATTTTCGTGATAGCGGTGGCCGGAGAGCTCTTCGATCCTGGCGATCATTCCGGAGAAGACGTCGGTGTCGTAGTTGGATGTTTTGCCCTGGAGGGCCATGCAGAGGCGTTCGAAGCCCATGCCTGTATCGATGTTCTTGTGGGGAAGGGGTTCGAGGGAACCGTCAGCCTTGCGGTTGAATTCCATGAAGACGAGGTTCCAAATCTCGATGACGCGGGGATCGTCGTGGTTGACGAGGTCGCGTCCGGGAATCTGCGCTTTCTCTTCGGGTGTGCGGAGGTCGATGTGGATCTCGCTGCAGGGACCGCAGGGACCGGTGTCGCCCATTTCCCAGAAATTGTCATGCTTGTTGCCGAGGAGGATGCGGTCGGCAGGGAAGTGCCTGGCCCATGCTGCCTGGGCGTCGGTGTCGAGCTGGGTGCCGTCTTCGGCAGAGCCTTCGAATACAGTGACGTACAGGAGTGAGGGGTCAATCTTGTAGACTTCGGTGAGAAGCTCCCAGGCGAAGTCAATCGCCTCGGACTTGAAATAGTCGCCGAAGCTCCAGTTGCCCAGCATCTCGAACATGGTGTGGTGGTAGGAATCGTGTCCTACCTGTTCGAGGTCGTTGTGCTTGCCGCTCACGCGGAGGCACTTCTGAGAGTCGGCCGCACGGGGTGATTTGGGGGCTGTGTTGCCGAGGAATATGTCTTTGAACTGGTTCATGCCAGCGTTGGTGAACATCAGGGTGGGGTCGTTCTTTATGACCATGGGGGCTGAAGGAACGATGGCGTGTCCTTTAGCCTCGAAGAATTCCAGAAATTTCTGTCTGATCTCTTTAGATGTCATGATTGGTACAAAATATGAATCTGCCATGTAATGAATAGTCCGCAAAATTAGCTATTTTTTCTTATATTTGCATGATGTCCAGACTGACTAATTACATATTAAACCCTGAAACGCTCATGTACGAAATGAGGGAAAACCGTTCCTACGGCTTCCTCAAGTTTCTGAGCGTACTCGTGGGCAGTCTGCTTCTGTTCATCGTATATCTGTGCATTTATACCTATGTTTTCGGATTTGACCTCCCCAAGACGGTCATCCTGAAGCGTCAGCATGCCGTATGGCAGGCGAGGATAGAGAGGATGAACGCCCGCCTCGACAGGAATGAAAACGTCCTTGCCACACTTGCCCTCCGTGACAACAATATTTACCGCTCCATCTTCGGCATGAACGACATCCCCCCTGAAGTGCGCAATGCCGGATTCGGCGGAGTCGACAGATACCATTACCTCACTGCCCTTGACAGCAACAACCCTCTCCGCAAGGCGGCGCTTCGCATAGATATCCTCACCAAGAAAGCCTACGTCCAGAGCAAGTCTTTCGACGACGTGGAGCAAATGGCCCGTCAGGCGGGAGACATGGCCTCGTGCATACCTGCCATCATGCCGGTCAGCCCGGATGCGTCGCGGTTCCATTTCACCAGCGCCTTTGGTTATCGCACCGATCCTTTCACGGGAGGCATACGCTATCATGCCGGCGACGACTTCGGATGCGACAAAGGCAATCCCATCTATGCCACAGGTGACGGTGAGGTGGCCGAGGTGCGTTATGAATTCTTCGGGTATGGCCTGTCCGTCCTCATTGACCACGGCTTCGGCTACAAGACACGCTATGCCCACATGGGGCGCATCGATGTGGTTGAAGGAATGAAAGTCAAGAGGGGTGAGTGCATAGGCCTTAGCGGCAATTCAGGCCGATCCACCGGGCCTCATGTACATTATGAAGTCATATACAAGGATAATCCGGTCAATCCGGCAGGCTTTTTCGACCTGGAAATCACCCCTGCCGAGTATGCTGAACTCGTACGAAGCGCCAGGAAAGATATTGAACGATGAAGACACTCAATAAATACGAATTCGACATAAGCACCAACAGCTTCCGTAAGGTGTCTACCTCCGTGGGCAGGACGCTGTGGCGTATCATGGTCTATATCTTCGTGACGGTGACCCTCTCCATCCTCATTTATTTCGTATTCTCCACCATCGTGAGCACTGACGAGGAGAAAAAGCTTGCCCGCGAAGTGCGCATGTACCGATATTATTATACCATCCTCGAGAAGAAGGAGAAAGTCCTTTCCGATGCCATAATCAGCCTTGAGGCCAGGGACAACGGTATCTATGGGGATCTCTTCTCCACTGACGCGCCTTCGGCGGACCCCCTGTCCTTCGTAGACATAATAGCCTCTTCGGACTCCCTGTCCGACAGTTTCTATATCTCATACTCCGAATCCAAGATGGGTAAGCTCGAACTCATGGCCTCCAGGATCGAGGAGAATATGCGTCACGTTACCCGCCATCTCGAAGACAAGAAAGACCTCCCTCCCATGTCGCTGCCCATTGTCGGGATGACATATGCCCAGATAGGGGCCTCAGTCGGCATGAAGACCAATCCATTCCTCAAGGTCGAAAGCCAGCACAGCGGTCTCGATATCATAGTCCATCAGGGTGAGCCCGTAGTGGCGACGGCCGACGGCAAAGTCGTCGACGTAATCCGGTCGGGCAAGGGCCTGGGCAATGTGGTGACCATTGACCATGGCAACGGCTATGTGACCCGCTATGGATTCCTTTCCGATATCACCGTGTCCAGGGGTCAGAACGTCAAGCGGGGCCGCAGGATAGGCAAGGTCGGCATCACACGCACATCATTCGCCCCTCATCTCCACTACGAAGTACTCAAAGACGGAGTCGCCGTCGATCCGGTCCACTGCTTCGCCGCGTCTGTCACCCCCTATGAATATGCCAATATGTTATACTTGTCCGCCAGCACCGGACAATCAATGGAATAATTATGGATAAACTGTATTACTCAATCGGTGAGACCGCAGACATCCTCGGAGAGAATGTCTCTGCTGTACGTTTCTGGTCCAACAGTTTCGAGAGGTTTGTCAAGCCCCGCCGCAACGCCAAGGGCAACAGGCTTTTCACCGCCGGGGATATCGAGACGCTCAAGCAGATAAAGTTTCTCGTAAAGTCCTGCGGGATGACTCTTGACGGGGCTTCGCGCAAGCTCATTGAGGACCGCAAGAGCGTTGAGGACCGCGTCAAAGTCGTTGAGACGTTGAAACAAATACGCAAGGAGCTCCTCGCGGTCAAGGCTGCGTTATAAAATTTTCTCTGCTAAAGAAATTTTCATAACTTTGCAGTTCGTATCAGCGACAACGATAAATAAATAATATATGGCAAAAAAGATTAAAAAAGTCGAGACTCCCATCGACCAGAGAGAGACCTTCGTCTCCCTCCAGAAAAACTTTGCGGATTCCGAACTTAGCGTAGAAGAGAAGCTCAAGACGCTCTACGAGCTTCAGGAGGCCGACTCGGCCATTGACAAGATAGTTCAGCTCCGTGGTGAGCTTCCTGCTGAAGTGGAAGCCCTCGAGCTTGAGATTGCCGGACTGAAGACAAGCGCCGCCGAAATCACGGCAGCCATCGATGCTCTCAATGACAGCATCTCCGACAACAAGCACAACATCGTGGAGTGCGACACCCAGATCGCCAAATACCAGAAACAGCTCGAAACAATCACGAATTCCCGTGAATACGACTCCCTCAACAAGGAGATCGAAAACCAGGGTCTTCTCCGCCAGATCGCCGAGAAGAACATCAACGACGCCAAGTTTGAGATTGGTGAGCGCAAGGCTGATCTTGACAACCTCAAGGACAAGAGCCTCATCCTCGGTGAAGAGC
>JAFZPY010000029.1 GCA_017552475.1 Bacteroidales bacterium
AGGCAGCCCTTCGCTCTGGGGCGTGTCGTGGACCGTGAGAAGAATGGTGGCGACGCCCATGAGGCCGGCGATGCCGGATGCTATGAAGCCCCATTGCCAGCCTAAGGCATTGACAATATAGCCTATAGATATCATTGTCAGGGCTTTGCCTATGTATGGAGTGGAGCTGAAGATGCTGTACATAGTGCCGCGCCGGTTAAGCGGGAACCAGCGGGAGAGGCTGATGACGCCCGGGGCGGGGCCCATTGACTGCATCCAGCCGTTGACGCCCCAGAAGACGACGAAGATGAGGAACATCACTGTCGTACCGCAGGAGGATATGCTGCCGGAAAGGAGGGGCACCATGCCGACGGCGCCGAGGAGGATGTTAAGAATGGAGGAGATGAGAAGGCCTGCCGCCATGAAGCGGCGTATGTTGCAGTAGTCTGCGATAAAGCCGTTGATGAATTTGCCGACGGCGTAGACGAACATGAATGCTGAGCTGATGATGCCGAGCTGTGCGGTGGTGAGGCCTGCATCGTCAATGAGGGGCTGCTTGACTGCGCTGAGCGCTATGCGGCAGAAGTAATAGAGGCTGTAGGCGGCAGTGACGCCCCAGAAGGTGTTGCGGCGAAGACGTTTGTATTCTTCGTCCACCTTTTCGGGCGGGACTTTGGCCTGAGAGGGCTTGCTTATTCTGAAGAAGGTGTAAATTGACATGATGTCATTTTTTCCTGCATAGTAAATTGTCGGCGTAGCGTTTCAGGGGTGCGGCGGTGTCGCCGAGGAAAGCTACGTGCGACATGGCGCGCTCGTGGAGGCGGTGAATCTCGGCGGTGGCATCGGAGGCCGTGTCGAGAGCAGCGTAGATAGCTTTGACGGCATCTATCTTGGCCTTGGCGGCTTCCGGAGTGGAGCTGTCCATGGCCATGGCTTCGAGGAAGTCTTTGCGCGTGGCGTCGTCAGCTTTGGCGTATGTGTTGAGATAGAGCCAGCTCTTTTTATTGTTGAGAATGTCGCCGCCGATGGGTTTGCCGAAGACGTGAAGGTCGGCGTAGGCGTCGAGGTAGTCGTCGGCTACCTGGAAAGCAAGTCCGAGGTCGTAGCCGAAGCGATAGAGTGCGTCGCAAACGTCATCCGGTGCACCGGCGATGAGGGCGCCCATCTTGGCCGAGCAGGCAATGAGGACGGCTGTCTTCAGGCCGATCATTTTCATGTATTCTTCCATGGAGACATCGGTACGATTCTCGAATTCCATGTCGTATTGCTGTCCGTCGCATACTTCGGCCGCCGTGGTGGAGAAGAGGTCGAGGACTTTGCCCATGGCCTGAAGGGGTGCATTGACAAGTCGTTTGTAACTGTCGATGCACATCACATCGCCGGAAAGAATCGCGGTGTCGGCGTTCCAGCGTTTCCAGACGGTGTCGTGGCCCCTGCGGAGAGGGGATTTGTCCATGATGTCGTCATGGATAAGGGTGAAGCTGTGGAAGATTTCAATACCGGCCGCAGGCTGGAGGATGCTGTCGTCAAGGCGGTCTGCGAAGAGACCATAGGCGGTCAGGCAGAGGCGGGGACGGATTCGTTTGCCTCCAATGGCTATCATGTAGCGTAGCGGGTCGTAGAGCCCGGCAGGTGCGTCAGTGAATGTGATATTGTCGAAGAGGTCTTTGATGGCGGCCTCGATGGTGTTGTCGTTGAGCATGTCGGAATGTGTTGTTCTGTTATGCCCTGCAAAAATACATAATTTATCGGAACTTTTTGTCCTCTTCAAGCATGCCGAGATAGGAGTTGTAGCGCTCGGCGCTGATAAGGCCCGCGTCAACGGCAGCTTTGACTGCGCAGCCGGGCTCGTGGGTGTGGGTGCAGGGGGTGAAGCGGCATTCCCCGGAGACCTTGAGCATTTCCGGGAAGTATAGCCCGATTTCTTCTTTTGAGAGGTCAACGAGTCCGAAGCCGCGCAGGCCGGGAGAGTCGATGACATAGCCGCCTGAGGTGAGGCGGTACATTTCGTAGAGTGAAGTGGTGTGTTTCCCTTGTAGGTGGGCGGTGGAGATGTTGCCTATCTTGGGGTCAAGGGTGGGGTCAAGGGCTTTGATGAGCGAAGATTTGCCGACACCGGACTCGCCGGAGAAAAGGTTGATGCGGTCGCAGCAGGCCTGCCGGATTTCTTCAATGCCCTCGCCTGTCTTGACGGAACTGTCAATGACGCGGTAGCCGGCACCTTCGTAGATACGGTGGAAGTCAGTTATGGCTTCGGGCGCCTCGGCGGCGTAGAGGTCTGTTTTGGTCAGTACGATTGTGGCCGGTATGCCGTAGACCTCGCAGGTGACGAGGATGCGGTCAAGGAATGGTAGCTTGATCTCTGGAAAGTAGAGGGAGACGATGATGTAGGCCATGTCCATGTTGGCTGCGATGATGTGGGACTGGCGGGAGAGGTTGGTGCTGCGGCGGATGACGTAGTTGGTACGGTCAAGGATTTCCGTGATGACGGCGGGTTTTTCCGGGGACGGGGTGCCGTCAAGCTCGTAGCGTACGCGGTCGCCGACGGCGACAGGGTTGGTGGCAGCTCCGCCTTTGAGACGGAGCTTGCCGCGAAGGACGGCAGGAAAGAGATCCCATGCGGGCAGTTCGGACAGCTCGTAGTGGCTTCCGGCGTTTTTAACTACTGTCGCGATGCCTGTTTTCATAGCAGTCCGTCAGGGATGGTGAGTGTCAGGGTCCTGGTCTCTTCGTTGATGTCGATCACGAGATCTTCGTGGAAAGGCAGCAGGACTTCGCCGCCGGTGGTATCGACGTATAGGCAGGTGTTGCCGGGAATGTCCTCAAAGTCTGTAATGGTGCCGACCTGGCGGCCGGTGCCGTCGAGAAGGGTCCAGCCGATGATGCTGGTTTCTTCTTCAGAAGAACCGTCGTCTTCTATGGATATCTGTCGTCCGGTGACTTCTTCGGCGTCTTTGAGATTGTGGATGCCGGTCAGGCGGATAAGGGCGCGGTTATTGCCGCGGGGAGTGAGGGATTCAATAAAAAACGGAACCGGAAGTCCATCGAATTCGATGAACACCGGTTCCTTCACATTGATGTCTTCGGGGTCCGTACCGCGGAAACTCACAAGGAGTTCGCCGTCGGTCCCGTTGGATTTCAATACCTGTGCGACCGCAAACATTACTCTGCAGGAGTCTCTGCGGGAGCCTCCTCGGAAGCGGCAGCCTCCTCTGCGGGAGCAGCAGCGGCAGCAGCCTCTTCGGCAGCTTTGCGTGCAGCCTCCTCGGCCTCGGCTTTCTTCTGTGCAAGAGCTTCGATACGAGCCTCATTTACTTTAACCTCGGCAGCCTTGGCAGCTTTGGCTTTCTCGATAGCCTCGTTTTTGAGGCCGGAGATCTTGGCTTCGATCTTGGCGTCTCTCTGGGACTTCCATGCAGCGAACTTCTCGTCAGCCTGGGCCTGGGTGAGGGCACCCTTGGCTACACCGCCCTGAAGATGCTTCTTGAGAAGCACACCCTCGTAGGAGAGGAGTTTCTTGGTGGTGAGAGTGGGCTGAGCACCTACATTGAGCCAATTGAGAGCCTTCTCGTGGTCAAGCACGATGGTGGCAGGGTTGGTGTTGGGGTTGTAGGAGCCGATCTGCTCGATGAAACGACCGTCGCGTGGTGCGCGTGAATCTGCCACTACAATGTGGAAGAATGCGAAATTCTTCTTACCGTGGCGCTGAAGACGAATTTTAACAGCCATTGTGAATCTGTTTTAAATTAATGATTTATACCGTTGCTTCCTGCTCGAGGAAGCGGATGCAAAGTTAGGAATAATTCCTGAATGGAGAAAAATTTTGTAAAAAATCTTGTGAAAAGTTTGCAGTTTCTGAAATCTTGCTTAACTTTGCAATCCCAAACGATGGCGTACAAGCCTCGTCAAGGTCTAATTTCGCGGATGTGGTGAAATGGTAGACACGCTACTTTGAGGGGGTAGTGGGCATTGGCCTGTATGAGTTCGACTCTCATCATCCGCACTAAGGAGATTCCGCAAGGGATCTCCTCTTTTTGTATGCGTTAACAATAGTATATAATATGTATCCGCTTAAATTTCATCCTATTCTCAAGACTCTCGTATGGGGAGGAGAGAAAATTGCCGCTTACAAAGAAATCAAGACCGACCAGCACAACATCGGCGAAAGCTGGGAACTTTCCGGCGTGCAGGGCAATGAGTCTGTCGTTGCCAACGGCCCTCTTGCGGGCAGGACCATCGCTGAGCTGGTGAAAGAGTACAAAGGTCAGCTCGTCGGCGAGCATGTCTATTCCGCCACGGGTGACGAATTCCCTCTTCTTATAAAGTTCATTGACGCCAAGAGCGACCTCTCAATCCAGGTGCATCCTGACGATACTCTCGCTGCGGCCCGTCACAACGGTTCCAAAGGCAAGACAGAGATGTGGTATGTGATGAAATCAGATGAGAGCGCGACTCTCCTGAGCGGTCTCAACCGTGAGATCACCCCCGATGAGTATGTGCGTCTCGTTGAGGAGAACAAGATCACAGAAGTGCTGAACAAATATGATATCAAGGAAGGTGACGTATTCTTCCTCCCAGCAGGCCGTATCCATGCCATCGGCGCAGGCTCTTTCATCGCTGAGATTCAGCAGACTTCCGATATTACCTACCGTATTTATGATTACGGTCGACTCGGTCTTGACGGCAAGCCCCGTCAGCTTCACACCCAGGAGGCTAAGGATGCGATTGATTATAAGGTCTATCCTGATTACAGGACCTCTTATGATGAAAAGAAGAACGCTGAAAATTTGCTCGTAGACTGCAAATACTTCACTACTTCACAGTATGACCTCACTGCTCCCTTTACCAAGGACCTTTCGAAGATTGATTCTTTCGTGGTAATCATGTGCCTTGAGGGTCGCGGTACCTTGAAGGATTCTTCGGATACCGAGCTTGATGTTCATCAGGGCGAGACTGTGCTCATCCCCGCGACAGCGAAGGAATTGACTTTGACGCCGGCGGAAGGTGGTGCCATGAAGCTGTTGACCAGCTATATCCGATAGAGCGTCGTGCTCGAGATTCTCGGAGCAAGCTCCAAGAATGACGGAGGGGGCGGAGCCCTAAGGATGACGAAAAAAAGGAGGCGGAAAACCTACATTTTCCGCCTCCTTTTTTATGGAATGTAAAGATGTCAGGCTTTGTGATCGAGCTGTGAGAGGGCGAAGTCGTAGGCGCCGACGGAAATGGCTTTCGAGGCGCCGATGGAGGAGATGAGTACGCCGATGCGTTTCTGAGGGTCGTAGACCACCTCGCGGTCGGAGCCATAGACCTTGATGGTCCGGGCTTCGCCTTTTGCAAATTCGGCGAACTCAGCCTCGTCATTAAGGTTGTAGACTCTCATCTGCACCTTGTTGATGGTGTCGCCGCCGAGAGTCTTGACTTTGCCGCGCATAGCTTCGAGGAGTGCCGGGAGGATGTATTTGTGGGAGGCGGTGATGCCGCCGCCGATGACTACGATGCCGTCCATGAGCTGTGCTGCGATGGCCATGGCTTCGCCGGCGACAGTGCCCATCTCGGCGAATGCGGCTTTGGCGGCGGCGACATTGCCGGGACGGTTGCCTTCCGCAATGTCGAAGATGTCTTTAGGCGTGAGGTCGGCGGTGTTGGCTCCGCTGATGTCGCCGTAGACTCTCTTGACGGCGCGGATGGAAACACCCTCCTCTACGATGTAGCCGGGGAGTTTGCTGTTGGGGAGGCAGAATGTCTCGATACAACTGTTGTCTCCTCGGTTGAGACGGCCGTCGAATACGCAGCCGATGCCGAAGCCGGTGCCGAAGGTGTAGCCGATGAGGTTTTTGTATCTCTTGGAGCAGCCTGCAGCTTCAAGGCGTGCGTTGAGCTCGGGGAGGGCTCCGCCGAGGGCCTCGCCATAGGCATAGAGGTCACCGTCATTGTTGATGAAGACGGGGATGCCGAAATGGTCCTCAAGGAAGGGACCGAGGGCGACACCGTCCCTGAATGAAGGGAAGTTGGGGAGGAAGCCTCCGATGATGCCGTTGGGATAGTCGGCCGGTCCGGGAAAGGCGAAGCTGATGGCGACGGGCTTTTCCTTGATGGAATTGATGACTGTCTCGAAGCCGACTACCATAGTGTTGAGGCAGAGGTCGAGGTTGTTGGCGTTGGACGGGAGCGTGATGGGCTCCACGATGTAATCCTCGCCCCTCATGGCGCCGAAGACCATGTTGGTGCCTCCGGCGTCGAGGGTAAGGACTATTCTGTTGTCATTTTTATAATTGCTCATGGCTTGTCTTATTAGTACCAGAGTGCAGGTTTGGAACCCATCTTGAAGGTGAGGGTACCGCCTTTGACGATGTCGGCGTACTCGATGTAGCCCTTATTGTAGGGTTTGCCGTTGAGAGTTACGCTCTGGATGTAACGGTTGGTGTCGGATGTGCCTTCTGCGATGACGGTGAATTTGCCGCCTGCGACTTTGATCTCAGCCTTATCCCAGAGAGGAGAACCGAACCAGAAGCGGGGTACTGCGGGCTCAACCTGGAAGAAGCCGAAGGATGAGAGAACGTACCATGCGCTCATCTGGCCCTCGTCTTCGTTGCCGGCGAGGCCTTCGGGGCTGTTGAAGTACTGGGTGTTGTATACTTCGCGCACTTTGTCAGCGGTCTTGGCGGGAGCGTCGGCCATTGAGTAGAAGTAGATGATATGGTGGCTGGGCTCGTTGCCATGGGCGTACTGGCCGATCATGCCGGCGATATCCGGAGAGGCGTTTTCACCCTGGATCTCGGTGCTCTGTGCAAAGAGTGTGTCAAGACGGGCTACGAGGTTCTCCTTGGAACCGTAGAACTCTACGAGGCCGTCGAAATCCTGGGGAACGAGCCAGGTGTACTGCCATGCATTGCCTTCGCAGTAGTCCTGCTCACGGTGATTGGAGACGAAAGGATTGAAAGGAGTCCTCCAGCTGCCGTCGGAGAGGCGGCCGCGTGCGAGCTGTGTCTCGGGGTCCATGTAGTTGCGGTATGAGTGGCTGCGGTTGAGGTAGAACTCATAGGCTTCTTCGTCACCGAGGAACTTTGCTGCCTGTGCGACAGCACCGTCGGCGATGGCATATTCCATATCGTTGGCGAGACCTTCGTTGTAGAGGTCGCAGGGGATGAAACCGTATTTTTTGCGGATGTCCTGGCCTCTGTCGTCAAGCATGGTGGTAGTCTTCAAAGCTTCGAGAGCAAGCTTCTTGTCAACGTCATAGCCTTTGACAACAGCGTCGGCTACTGCGATGACGCCGGGGTTGCCGACCATGCAGTCGGTCTCGTTGCCCATGAGGTGCCATACGGGGAGACGGCCCTGCTCTTTGTAGATATTGAGCATGGTGTTGACAAAGTCTTTCTCCCTTTCAGGCTGAAGGATGGTGAAAAGGGGCATTGCGCTCCTGTAGGTGTCCCAGAGGGAGAATACGGTGTGGTTGACAAAGTCGGGGTTGGTGTGGATCTTGTCATCTGCACCGCGGTATGTGCCGTCTACGTCGCAGTATTCGCTGGGATGAATCATGGTGTGGTAGAGGGCGGTGTAGAAGATAGTGCGGGACTCGGTGTCAGCGGTTTCGATGTTTACACGGGAAAGTTCGTTGTTCCATGCCGTGCGTGCGTCGCTGCGGACCTGTTCGAAGTCCCAGCCGGGAAGTTCGGCCTCGAAATTGGCCTTGGCGCCGTCCATGCTGACGTTGGAGAGGGCGACTTTTACGAGAATCTGCTCACCTTCGGCGGTCTTGAAGTCGGCGCGGCCGAACATGCCCTTGGGACCGTTGAGGGTGAAGTTGTCGTAGGGCTTGGAGAATTCGCCGTAGAAGAATACTTTCTGGTTGTAGGCCCAGCCGGTGGAGTATCTCCAGCCGCGGAAGCCGTTGTCGCCGACTGTCTCGACGTGGGTGTCGTAGGGAGAGTCCCAGCAGCCGCCGTTCTGGAGGTCAATGACGATTGCGGCTTCGGCGCTTTCGGGGAATGTGTATCTGTGGATACCGACGCGTTTGGTAGCGGTCATCTCGGCAACGATGCCATAGCGCATGAGGGGAACGCTGTAGTATCCGGGTTCTGCAATCTCTTTTGTGCGGTCGGCGTATGACCAGAGGCCGGAATTAGGATCTTCCTCCTTGCCCCTGTCGTAGGTAACCTCACCGATAACAGGCATGAGGGTGACATCGAAAAGGTCACCGATGCCGGTACCTTCGAGGTGAAGGTGCGAAAATCCGATGCAGGTGCTGTCGGAGATGTGGTAACCTGAGCACCAGTCCCAGTCCTCGGGAATACTGGTGGGGCCGACCTGAACGAAACCGAAAGGTACGTTGGCGCCGACGAACACGTGTCCGTGCTCTCCGGAACCGAGTTTTACGTTGACGTAGGACGTGTAGTCCACGATCTTCTGTGTCGTGCCGGTGCAGGCCGACGCCAGAATTGCTGCTGCAAGCAGGAGTGTCTGTGTTTTCATGCTATTTCCAGTTTATGTACTTTGTGTTGACAAGTGTGGTGTGGGGGATGCGGTAGTTTTTGACTGTGCGGCCACCGATGGTGGCACGGCTGGCGCCGTCACCTCTGGTGACTGTGAGGACGGAGCCGTCGCCGAGGGTGATTTCGGCTTTGTCAAAGGAGGGCATTGTAAGTGTGTAGTATGGCTCGCCGGGGCAGTCGGGGTAGAATCCCAGCATGGAGAATACCGCCCATGCGGACATGGTGCCGGTGTCGTCATTGCCCGGAATGCCGTCGGGGGCAGTGGTGAAGTGTTTGTCAAGGATGTCGCTGACGTAGTGCCAGGTGTATTTTTCATATCCGCGGAAGCGGCTGAAAAGGTAGGGATAGGCGATGTCAGGTTCGTTGGCAGGGTCGAAGAGGCCTTCGTCGAATACTCGCCTGAGCTTGGTATTGAAGGCTTTTGTTCCGCCCATCAGGCGGGCATAGGCTTCTACGTCGTGAGGGACATAGAAGGTGTAGTTCCATGCGCTGCCTTCGTGGAAACCGGGCACGGGCTCAAAGTTTTCACCCTGCCTGGGGTCGAAGGGAGTGAGGAACCGGCCATCTTTGTCAATAGGACGCAGGGTACCGCTTTCTTTGGAATAGTAATGTCTGTATCCGAGGGAACGCTGACGGTAGAGTGCGGCGTCTTCTTTGTGGCCGAGGGCTTCTGCCAGAAGGGAGAGGGCGTTGTCGGCGACGTAGTATTCAAGGGCGTGGCTGACGGAATTATCTCCGCTGAAATCGGCGGAGAAGTAGCCGAGGGGAATATAACCAAGCTCTTTGTAAGGGTCGTTGTCTGGACGCATGGCGTTATGGGCGCCTGCCGTCCCGGCGGATTTGATAAATGCTTCGTAGGCCGTCTCAATATCGAAGTCACGGAGTCCCTTTAGCCATGTGTCCGTAATCATCGGGATGATGGGGTCTCCTTCCATGGTGAAGGTCTCGCGTCCAAAGAGCTCCCATTTTGGCATCCAGCCCCATTCACGGTACATGTCAATAGTACTGCGAACCATGTCGGTCTGACGCTCCGGGAAAAGGAGGGTCATGAGCTGGTGAACGTTGCGGTAGGTGTCCCAGAGAGAGAACACTGTGTAGCGATGGCGCCCTTTTTCAACGCGACCTGTGCCACCGGTCTCCATCAGTGGGTATTCGCCGTTCACATCTTCGAGGATGTTGGGATGGAGGAGGGTATGGTAGAGGGCGGTGTAGAAGACTGTCTTGCGCTCGTCAGACCCGCCGCTGATGCGGATGCGGGAGAGGTCCCGCTCCCACAGGGTCTCAGCTGAAGCCCGGACTTTTTCAAAGTCGAAGCCCTGCTGCTCTTCGTCAAGGTTTTGCCTGGCGTTTTCCGTGCTTACAAAAGATACTCCGACCTGGACGAGAATCTGCTCTCCCGCCTCAAGGGAGTCGTATGAGAATATATAGCCGATGTCATCGCCGGCCATCTCACGCGAGTATTCCGTGTAGACTTTGTACTTGCCGGAAAAGCTGTCCCAGGCGGCCTGGGCTTTCAGCTGCCGCTGCTTTTTCCAGAAGCCGGTGGATGACGGAGCCTTGCTGACCCTGATGACGAAGTACATGGGAAATACTTTCTGGGGGTTGTAACAGAAAGTGCCCATGAGTTTCATGCCTTCGATTTCGGTGTCGGAGACTTTGCGGACGCTGGCGCCGGTCTCGTTGGTGAGGCCGTGACCGAGGTTTACGAGGACGTGGGCCTCACCCCCGTCCGGGTAGGTGTAGCGCTCGATGGATGAACGGAGGGTGGCGGTGGCTTCAGCCACGATGCCTCCGTTCAGAAGAGTGAGCGCGTAGTAGCCGGGGCGGGCGGTCTCGGCGGTGTACTCACTGCCGTACAGACGGTAGTCTACCTGTAGACTGCCGGTCACAGGCATAGTGAGGACGGAGCCGAGGTCGGGACAGCCGACTCCGCTGAGATTGACGTGGGAGAATCCGGTGAACCATCTGTTTTCTTCCACGTAGGGCGTGCTCCACCAACGGCTGTCCTTGTCCCAGACATTCAGGTCGGAACCCATAACGTTGAATGGAGATACGCTCATAAGACCATTCGGCACCACGGCTCCGGGATTGCATGCCCCGAAGTTGCTGGTGCCGATGAAAGGATTGACGTAGTCTGTCACTCTCTCCGCGTGTGCGGTGAGACTCATCAGGAGAAGTGCGGCTGCGACAAGTGTTCTATGCATTAGAGAATGTTGGTCTTTTTGGTGAACTCTACGATCTCGGGGATATAGCCGAATGCGAGTCCGGTGACAGTATCGGCGCAGCCGTAATAGACGGCAACGCGTCCGGTCTCGGGGTCGTGGAGGGCGGCGCAGGGGAATGTGACGTTGGGAACGTCTCCCATGCATTCATAGTCCTTCTGGGGAGAAATAAGATAGGGGCCGCTACGGGCAATCACTTTCCAAGGCTGGTCAATGTCGAGGAGGGCCGAGCCGAAACTGTAGACATAGCCGTTGCAGGAATGGAGTACGCCGTGGTAGAACAGAAGCCAGCCTTCGGAAGTCTCGATGGGAACGGGACCGGCGCCGATCTTCATGCACTGCCATGCGCTCTTCTCGAATGCCGCCGGAGCCATGACATGGCGGTGATGTCCCCAGAACTCGAGATCGGGAGATTCGGAGTAGAAGATGTCACCGAATGCGGTATGTCCTGTGTCGGAAGGACGTGAAAGCATGGCGAAGCGGCCGTTTATCTTGCGGGGGAACATCACGCCGTTGCGGTTGTAGGGGAGGAAGGCGTTCTCCAGCTGGTGGAATGTCTTGAAGTCTTTGGTCCAGGCTACGCCGATGGTGGGGCCGTGATAGCCGTTGCACCAGGTGACGTAGTATTTGTCTTCAATCCTGGCGACGCGGGGGTCATAGCCGTAGACCCATTCGCCAGTCTCCGGATCCGGACAGTCGAACTTGATGGTCTCGGGGTTGATGTCCCAGTGGATGGCGTCTTTGGAGAAACCGACGCGCAGGGTCATGCGCCTGTTGGTGTCATCAACACGGAAAACACCGGCATAACCGCCTTCGAAGGGTACTACTGCGCTGTTGAATATGCTGTTGCTGTCGGGAAGCAGGTCGCGGGGAATGACGGGGTTGGCGGAGAAACGCCACATGGGAGCATTGCTCCCTGAGGGTCTTTCTTCCCAGGGCATGCCGGGGAGAGGAGAGCCGCTTATTTTAAGATTGCTCATATATTATGCTGTTGTCTATTAAGGATGTAATTGAACGTAAGGATTGTGAACGTCAGCTGCGAAGATGACAGGCTCGCATTCCGAGGCGAGGAGCTTCTCACCCCTGTCTCTTGCTTCCATGATGTCGAAGAGCATGTCGGCAGCAGCGTTGCACATTTTCTTCAGAGGCTGCAGGACATAAGGGATGGGCGGATTGAACGCATCGAAGATATTTGAGTAGTCGATACCTACAACGTTGACGTCCTGCTGTATCTTCACTCCTTTGTGGATCAGGGCCTTGATCACCGTGACGGCAAGGTCGTTGGAGGACGTGACGAGACCGTCGCATCCTTCGGCGATTATGCGGTCGGCGGCGGCTTCGGCGCTGGCCTCGAAGTTATTGAAGTCAATATCCATTATCAGTATGTCTTCCGGTGCGAAACCAGCTTTAAGCATGTGGTCCCGGTATGACTGCCTGCGGATGTTCATGGTGGAGATGTCCATGTCGTAGATTACAAGGGCAGGTCTGCGGGGCGATTTGGACATAAGCTGGCCGATGGCGTCGCCGATTGCCTTGTAGTTGTCAAGTACAACGGTGGGGATGTCAAAGGCTGGGTTGTATCTGTCAAATGATACAAAAGGAATGCCTGTCGAGATCAGGTACTGGATGCTGGCGTCGCAACCGGAACATGGAGTAATGATGATTCCGTCCACATTGCGGTCAATGAATGAACGCAGTACCATGTCAAATTTGGCGGGCTCTTCCTCCGATGTGCCGAAAAGGATGGTATAACCTTTCTGGTAGGCGATGTTTTCAAGGTGATTCGCGATTTCACCATAGAAAATATTGGAAAAGTCAGACAGGATGGCTCCGATTACTTTTGTGCGGCCCTTGCGCAGGGCTCTGGCGGCCTCGTTGGGCCGATAATCCAATTCCTTGGCCACTGCAAGGATGTGGTCCCTCGTCTGAGGGCTTACGCGGTAACGGCTTTTGCCGTTGGCGTCTGTCCTGTTGTTCATGACGAAAGACACCAGGGATACAGATACTCCTGCCTGTTTCGCGATATCCTTGATCGTGACTTTCTTCTTTATCATAGGGTATAAAATACTTTTAGCAGCCAAAGTTAATAATCTCTTTCTAAAATATCAACATAAAACCGGGAGGAATAGCTTTAAGCCTCCCTCCCGGATAAAAAACTAGTGGGATGGCGATTAGTCGAACTTGTTGTGGGCGTCACGCTTCCACTGAACGTACTCGCTGACGTCGGCGCTGACCATGTCTGACTCGTTGTCGCAGCGTACTGTATTGGTGAAGTCGATGTCTCCGCAGTTGGAGAGCTTGTCATGGAGGATGTGCCCGTACCCTTCGTTCATGGGCCAGTAAGCTTTCAGGTTGTACCATTGGGCATACTGGATGTAGTAGTTGTCAATGTCTTTCTTTATGATCTCATTCAGAGTAGCCCACCAGCCGGAGGAGATGTCTGAATTCCAGATGGATACATTCCAGAGACGTCCGTGGAACTCGTTACCTTGTCTGTAGTTTGCTCCCCAGGAGGAGTTGAACTCGATTGCCTGGAAGTTGAATGTGCCGAGTTCTGCATCGGCTTCATCCACTTTGGTGCCGTCGACGAGAAGCTTGAGTTTTGAGCCAGTGTAGACGAGGGCGATATTGTACCATGTCTCCACTTCGAGGTTGCCGGTGTAGAGCTGCTTACGGTTGCCGTTGGGACCGACGAACCATTCGAGTTCAGTGCCTCCCTTCTGGCCGATGCGAAGCATGTTGATGAAGTTTTCATCTTTATCGGCGAAGTCACCGATGCGGGCATGCGCGGTATTCTCTTCTATGTAGCAGTGGAATGATATTGTCCACTGGGTCATGCTGAGAGGGTTGGCGAATTTAGCCCAGGTGGCCATCCTGTGGTCGCCGATATAGATGGATGAGAACTGGTTGGCGCCGCCGGCTATCTTCTTCACGTGGAGGGCGATGTAGGTGACACCGTTTGTTCCCATCGTAGCAGGTGACACATCGGTCATCTTGACGGGAATGAGGTATTCAGCCGCCTCTACGAGGGTCTTGGCATCGTCCTCTGAGATGCTTACGGTCGCGTAAGCTGATGTGGCGTCCTTGGCCATGGTGCACTCGCTGATGGTGACAGCCACGCCTTCGGGAAGGGCGGTATACTCTGTCCCGTTTTCGGCATTATAGGCCTCGATCAGGGTGTTGTCTACGGCGAACACGACGGGGAACTCCATGAAAGCGCTTTCGCTTCCTTTGACGCTGATGCGTTTTGATATGGAGGGAATCTCCTGCTCATCATCGTAGTTGATCATCGTGAACTCGCTGAAAGAGCCCTCCACGCTTACGCGGTTGGTGGTGGGGTCGATGACGGTGACCGCAGCCTGGACGTAGGCGGTGTTGGAGTTGGAGCTGATGGAGAGCCCGCCGTCGACACCGGTGATGCGGAATACAGCGAGGTATGACTCGTCGACGAGTTTCTCGCGGTTTTCATCTGAGATGGTGACGGTGATCGTGTCCCTTGTCTTGCCGGCAGGGATGGTGACGGTGGAAGGGTACTCAAGCACCCCGGCGGGGAATGCGCTGACATTGCCGCTTATGGCGGTGTCGTCAGTGGAGAGGGTGATGGTGACGGCGGAAGACTGGGCCTTGGTGAGTCCGAGTATGATCTCGGCCTCGAGTCCTCCCATATCCCCGATGGGGGTATGGAAGATCTCTGTGGCTGTCTTGTTGATGTGGGCATCGACTGCGGTACCGCCTACGATGTAGGCATATACGCCGGTCTCGCCGCTGACGGTTGTCTTATAATCGGAGTCCTTGGCGCAGCCTGCTGCCATGATGGCAGCCGCTCCGCAGAGGATGATGTTTTTAATTATGTTTTTCATGGCTTGTCCGTTTTATTAGTTGGAGCACTTGTTGATGTCGTCAAGCACCCAGCGGCGGGAAGCGACTTCACTCTTGTCGAAGTCGACTAGCACGCCGTTTTCACGGGAGTCGCGCTTGGTCTTGGACCAGTCCATGTCGTAGCCGTTGCCGGTAGCGTCATGGAAGATGTATCCTTCGCCCTCGTTGAATTTCCAGTAAGCCCTGAGGCCTTCGGAACTGGTGTCGACACCGCAGAATCCGAGCTTCATCTCGTTGACGGAGATTGCGCGGTCCCATACGCGTACTTCAGCGATACGGCCGTTGAAGAGCTGGCTTGCGGGATATCCGCCGCCCCATGACATGCCGAGTTCGAAGCGCTGGAATGTGGTGGTGCCGTCGCCGGTACCGACCTTTTCCTCTGGAACACCGTTGACATACATCTTCATGCTGGCACCGTCATAGACGAGGGAGAGCATGTACCAGTTGTTTTCCTCGAAGGTGGTGTTGGACACGATGTTGCCGGCGGGGGAAACGAGCTGGAGGGTGCGGTGCGCGTAGCCATTCTCATTGAAACGGAGCATGTTGGCTTTCTCTTCATTGGCACCTTCCCATGCGCAGAGACGGCAGATGTCACCGGCCTTGTTCTTGAGGTTGGTGGGATATACTTTGATTTCGTATGTGTACTGGGACAGGGGGATTGCCTGCTCATCGGTGAAGATGAAGTTGGAGGAGAGGTTGGAGTCTGAGATGTCCAGCGTGTAAGGCCTTATGACACGGGAAATACGCAGGTAGATAGTGCGTGAGGCCTCGAGTACATCCATACCTTCGGATGAGGTGATGGTGACGGGAATCATGTAGAGGCGTCCGTCAACGAAGAAGTCCGAGCTGAGGAGGTTTACGTTGTTGACGCTGGAGGAAGCCTCGCCTTTGCGGATGACTACGACATCTTCATCGAGGGATACTGCTTCGGCGGGAACCGCGAAGTAGTTGGACTTGTGAGATGCGTTATAGGCTTCTACGAGGCTGGGGTCTACTTTGACAGTGGCTTTCACGTCCTGGGAGACCTTGCCCGTAGCTGATACGGAGAGAGGGTAGGAGCCGGTCTCTCCTTCGACGGCGAAGCTCACTACGGGAGAGGAAGCTGTTCCTGAAATAAGGAGGACTTCCCTGCCTGCTTCAAACTTGTCGCCCTCTGTGCAGGCCGCCATAGTAAGGGCGGCTGCGGCCATGATGGCTATGTTGATATACTTTTTCATACTTGCCGTGTGTTATTTGATTGAAGGGTTGGCAATCTGGATGCAGCGGCGGAGGTTGTAGTAGGGACCGGCCGTGTAGAAGTAGTCGGAGTCCATGTAGTAACCGCCGAAGCCGTGTGCGTTGCCGTCAAGGCAGAAACGAGCGTATGCTTCAAGTGAGGCCATGTCGCTCCCGGTACCGGAAGCATCATAGGTCTTGAGGACCTCGCCGTTGTAGCCGTAGTAGGGGGTGTAGCCCTGGGTCATGCCCGCGTTGCGGCAGTCGTTCCACTGCTCGCAGATGACGTATTTCTCGGGAGCGAGCCAGCCGGGTCTGCTGAGAAGGGTGCTGTAGCGGTTGCCGATCTGGGGGCTGTAGGCCTGTCGCACGACGAAGTTGACGTATTCGTCAATGTCTCCCGAAGGAGCAGAACCGAAGTAATCGACTACGAGGTACTTGGAGGGGTCGGAACCTTTGGGGCCGATCTTCTCGCCGAGGATGAGTACGAGCTTGGTCAGAAGACTTGCGGACCATCCTTCGAAGTCGATGTCGACACCGTCGATGTCATTGTCATAGATGGTGTCAAGGATGTTCTGGGCGTAGATCTGCATGGCCTCGTCGTTGCCGCTGTAGAGAGAAGCCTCTGTGCCGTCGGCGAGAGTCATTGTCCAGTCGTGGGAAGCATCGCCGTGCATGAGGAACTTTGTGCCCTTCTGTGAACGGCAGAACTGCATGTCTTCGTAGGCGACGGGGGAGTAGTTGTATTCGTCGGCAGGGTTGCCGGAAGGTACGCCCATCCAGAGGTTGACGAAGTCAAGGCTGTCGGGAAGACCGATGAAGCGCTCTGACATCGATGTGGGGATCTTGTAGAGTGAGGAAGCTCCTTCAAGAGTGGAGTAGGCCGCATAGTATATATATGTAATGGCGTGGTCCGACTCCTTGAAATCACGGAGATTCTGGTAGTACTGTGCATCGAAGCGGCCGGCGATGTACTCAGGATCTGAGTTCTGGAGTACGAGGGCCTCTTCCTCGCCGCAGCTTGCGAGGGCTGCGGTGGCAACAGCTACAGAAAGTATGTATTTGAAATTTTTCATGTTCGTTACTTATTAACGGGGTTTCTGGTCCCACCAGAGTTTGGTGCCGGAGTTGTCGAGACCGCCGAGGGCGGCGACGCCGGCTGCTACGCCTGAGGGGTTGGTTGAATATTCGCTGATGGGGAACGGTACGCGGCGGATCTGGAGGTCATCGTCAACGACGCCGTTGCTCATGTTGGAAACGACGCGGAGGAGCTTGGGATAGCCTGTGCGGCGGTATTCAGCCCATGCCTCGCAACCGTTGGGGAACATGGCAATCCACTTCTGGGTCATGAGGCGCTCGAGAGAAGTCTCGAAGGAGTCGTTGTCATTCCATGCAATAGTGATGGCGGAAGGAGCGGATGTGCCGTTGTTCTGGCCGGAGTTGTCAACGAATGCGGCAGGCTTGGCCGTGCTGTTGGCAACATAACTGTCAGCTCCGGTGGCGCCCCATTCGGAGAATGAGGTGCGGATGCCTTCCTCATAGAGGTCTTTGGCGGTACCGCCCATGCTCCATCCACGGAGAGCACCTTCGGCGCGAAGGAAGTAAACCTCGGCGGCATTGATCCAGGTGATGTTGTAGATGGTGGCGTTGGGGGCTGATACCTTGCCTGCCTTGTTTTTATATACATCCCATACTGTGGTGGTGAGACCGTTGCGGACGCCGTGGAACTTGCCGTCTGAAGCAGCCTTGGCAATCTTGAAGGTACGGGGGTCGTCGTAGCCGTTGAGGTAGCAGTCCATGTCGGCGTTCATCTGGGTGTCGGCGTCGTTGAAGTTGACATTGATCTCATAGAGAGGGTGGTGTTCAACTCCGGATACGACAGCGTTGTCGGCATTGTCGGTGATTACGCCATAGGCGCTTGCAAGTGACTTCTCTGCCTCTGCCTGGGCGAGTGCTTCATCGGCATAGACGCAGCGCATGGCGAGACGCAGGCGGAGGGAGTTGGCGAAGCGGATCCATTTGGCGACGTTGCCTCCATAGACGATGTCGAAGTCAGGCATGATAGCGGCTCCGGGGTTGGCGCTCTCGAATGCTTCAAGGGTGGAGATAGCTTCATCGAGCTCGGCGAGGAATGAGCGGTAGATGCTCTCCTGTGAGTCGTAGTCAGGGGTGAGGGTTTTGCCTACCTGGCTGTAAGGCATGGGGCCCTGGTAGTCGGTTACCTGATGCATTGTGGCAATCTTGAGGACGTTGCCGAGTGCCACGATGTGGGAGAGGCCGGCCTCTTTGGCTGTCTCGTCGAGGAGAAGCCATGCGTTCATGCCATAGGTGAACTTGTTGACGTACATGGAGCGTGTCCAGCCGTCTTTATCGTAGAAGTTGCCAGTCGAGGGTACGGCACCGAGTGTCGGTGCCATGTAACCGCAGTAGGTCTCGGCGGCGAGGTTGTACATGATCTGGTAGTCGGAGTCGAGGTACTTGCCGTCGCGGTAGATGATCACCGAGCGCTCAATCTGCTGGAAGAAAGCTCCGAAAAGGTTGTCGTCGGTAGCCATCTGCTCTTCGGTGGCCTGGTGCTTATTTGTGTTGTAGTCCTCGAAGTTTTTGGTACAGCCGGCTGCGAATGCGGCGAGTGAGAGGGCCGCGATTCCTTTGATTATTGTATTCATATTGATATTCATGATCTTGCAGCGTTATTAAAGGTTGACCTTGACGGAGAAGCCGTAGCTGCGTGTGCTCGGCTGCATGAAGTAGTCGATGCCCTGGTTGTAGGTGCCGGTGGAGGCGGTCATCTCAGGATCGAAGGGAGCCTTCCTGTAGAGCATGAGGAGGTTGTGTCCTACGAGGGAGACGTTGAGTCCTTTGCACCAGTTGCACCATTTCTGCACGGGGATGTCGTATCCGAGTGAGAGTTCGCTGAGGCGCACGTTGGTGGCGTCGTAGACATACATTGACATCACGCCGTCGCCTACGCCGAGGGTCTGGTAGTAGGCCTGGATGTTGGGGCTCTGCATGCCGTTGTACTCGACATAGCCGCGGTCGCGGGCGTCAGCGGTAGCTTTTGAGATACCGTAGTAGTCGAGGATGGACTGGGTCTTGGAGACAACCACGCCGCCAAGCCTTGCGGAGAACATGAAACCGAGGCTGAGTCCCTTGTAGCTCAGGTTGTTGCCCCAGCTGAGAAGGTGCTTGGGAGCGGTGTCGCCTGCGTACATGAGACCTTCGTCGGAGTAGTCGGCGATGACGCCTCCGGTGGAGTTCTGCTTGAAGTAACCGCGCTCGTCTGTGGCGAGGGTGGTGACATAGATGTCGCTCATGGAGCCGCCCTCGTAGAGGATCTGCTTGACGCCGCCCATACCGCCTACGTCGAGGCGTTTGATGCTGAGGGTCTCGCCGGTCTGCTCTACGTACCAGTTGTCAAGGAGTTTGACAATCTTGTTTTTGTTGTGTGACCAGGTAGCGTATGTGTCCCAGTGGAAGTCACCGAAGTCGTCACCGTAGCGTACTGACATCTCGATACCCTTGTTGTCCACCTGTCCGGCGTTGACGATCACTGAGGACCAGCGTGAACCGGCGGAGAGGGATGAGTTGAAGAACTGGTTGTAGGTGCTTGACTTGTAGAGGGTGGCGTCGATCTGGAGCTTGCTCTTGAAGAAGTGGATGTTGGTGCCGAGTTCATAGGACTTGGTGAGCTCAGCCTTGAGGTCGGTATTGTTCATACGGGTGCTGGTGCTGGGCTTGCCGTCCACTACTTCGTAGGTGGGGTTGGTCAGGAACGGATCGGGATCGTTACCTACCTCTGAATATGAGGCGCGGACCTTCCAGTAAGGGAAGATGTCGCTCTTGATGGCAGGAATGAGTTCGGTCACGATGCCGGAGAGTCCGACGGTAGGATAGAAGATGGGGTTCTCCTCGGTAAAGGCGAGGGTGGATGACCAGTCGTAGCGGCCGGTGAGGTCGAGGTAAACCATGCTCTTGTAGCCGATCTGGGCGTTGGCGAACAGCGCCTGTTTCTGCCTGTGATAGCCTTCCTGAATAAGCTGGGTGGCAGAGTGGGTGCGGTTGATGTTGCCGAAAGTGAAGAGGTTGGCTACCTGGGCGAGGTTGCCGCCGGTGAAGTCGGTGCTGTGGGTGAGATCCTCGATATTTGCGCCGACGGTCGCGGTGACGTTGACGGCGTTGTCGAGGAAGTATTTATTGACATTTGCAATAAATTCAGCATACTTCTGGCTGGTCACGTGTGCGTCTTTGCTGTAGTATCCGTATTTGGAGGCAAAGAGCTGGAGTGTGCCGGCGTTGAATTTCTTCTCGTGAGACTCGTTGTCGCGGTCCATCTTGGCACGGACTGAGAGATTGAGCCATTTGAGAGGCTTGTAGGTGAGCTGGGCGCTTGCCATGACGCGGTGTTTGTTGTTGTTGTAGCGCTGGTTCTCCGTAATCCACCAGGGGTTCTGCATGGAGAAGTCGTTGGCATAGGGCCAGTATTGGGTCTTGAGGTTGCGCTCTGCGTCGTAGCGCTCATAGATCTTGATTCTCTCGATGTCGTCGCCTGCGGGGAAGAGGTAGATGGGCACGATAGGGTTCATGTACTGACCCTGTGCCACCATGTTCTGTTCCTTGATATTGGCGTAAGTCATGCTGAGGTCGAGGGTCAACTTGTCATCGAGGAAGTTGGTGGTGTTACGGATGTTGAAGTTGTACTTGTCAACATTGTTGTTGCGGATGATACCGCGGGCATTGGTGGCGGCAAGGGAGGCGTAGATCTGGTTGCGCTCGTTGCCGGAGGAGAAGCTTATAGCATTGACCTCATTGACACCGGTCTGGAAGAAGTCACGGGGAGAGTAGCTTGAGGGAGTGGCGAGCTTTTCGCCCCAGCTCTGGTAGGAACCTTCCTCGGTGGCGCCATAGGTGTTCTGGAATGAGGGCATGATGTAGGCGCGTGAGAACTCGGTAGTATTGGAGTAGCTCAGGGATACCTGGTCCTTCGCTCCTTTTTTGGTAGTGATGATCACTACGCCGTTGGCTGCTGATGAGCCGTATAGAGCCGCAGCGGAGGGACCGCTGAGTACGGAGATGCTCTCGATATCGTTGGGGTTGATGGCCGCGAGTCCGTCACCGGTCTGTCCTGCGCCTGCGAATACGCCTTCAGGCTGCTCGCCTGAGAGGGACGGCATGGGAATACCGTCAATCACGTAGAGGGCGTTGTTATTGCCGGAGAGGGACTTGGTACCGCGCATAACGACACGGGAAGCACCGCCCACACCGGTGGAGGACTGGTTGATGGATACACCGGCAACTTTACCAGCGAGGGAGTTGACGAAGGAGCCGGTAGGGGCTACCATGTCGAGTTTTGCCTCCTGAACGTTGTAGGAGAGGGATTTCTCTGATTTGGAGATACCCATGGCGGTGACAACCACAGCATCGAGTGCTGTGTTTTCGTTTCTGAGGACGACGTTGATGACGCTGCGTCCGTCGATGTTCTCCACTACGTCGGTCATGCCGATATAGGAGAACCTGAGGGCTGTGGCGTTTTCAGGGACGCTGATGGTGTAATGACCATCGAGGTCGGTGATGACGCCGATCGATGAGGCTCCTTCGACAAGGATGCCTGCGTTGATCAGTGGCAGTCCCTCTGTGTCGGTCACGGTTCCGGAAACCTGGCGGTTCTGGGCGTGGCCGGTGATGCCTGCAAGGAAAAGTCCTGCGATAAGGCAGAGACTTGACAGGCACTTTGTAATCATACGATTAACAGAGTGTTGGTTACCCATGATGTGTGTAAAGTTTTGATTATAATAATGTTGGTTGGTAGTGCGTGTTGGTTTTCCAATAATAACGCCTGCAAATTTAATATTAATCCCGAGAAAATAAAACGTTTTAGCCGAAAAATGTTAAAACTTTTTAGCGGAGTGTTTCCGGGCAATGTCCTAACGGCCTATGGCCTTGATTGTGAGTTGCTCTTTTGTGGGTTTGCCGTCAAGGTACGGCTGTACTTTGAAGATAAGGGTGTCGGACGGAGCCAGACCTTCGGGCATGGTGAAGCGGAAGTGAAGCGAATCGCTCTCGTGCCCGGAGTCCGGATTGCGGAAAGACAGATTTGCCGCATAGGGGCCAATGGCTTCGAAGGTCAGTGTTGACTTCTGCTCCGTGGTGTAACGGAGGAAAATGTCGCCGCGTTCGCCGGCTTTGAGGAGGCCAAAGTGCAGGGCGCTGTGCGTCATGTGAAGGCCGTCACCGTAGTCGTAAGGGTAGTTTTCTTCGACAGGGTGCTCGCAGGGAATGACTTCGCCCTTGAAAACAATGCTTTTCATCATGCCTCCTGCGTAGAAGAGCTGGATTTCTTCCATGAATACACCGCCGCGGTAGGCAGGGTTGTAGACGACCTGAACTTTCTGCATGGCTCCGGGTGCTACTGCACGTCTGTCAAGATGCACTTCGGTGCAGAGACAGCGCGTGTAGAAGTCGACGGGGTAGAGGGTGTCGGCGGAGTTGTTGGGAATCAGAAGCATGATCTGACGCGGACCGTCCTGTTCGGGGATGAGTCCAAAATCGGCATCAATTCCTTCGTCGGCAATTATCTCGGCCGGAGCTTTGGCGCCACCCTGCCGGCATGCGGCAGCTGCGATGACAAGCGCAGCCAGTATCAGATATTTTCTCATAGGATCGCGGAGAAGTCAGATACGGCGTAGGTGTCGCCGGATACCCTAAGGGGGGTGAGCCTGATGTGGCGGGCACGGACAGGGACGTCAAATGTGACATCCTGTTCTACGGGATTGTTGACTATGTTATCGAACATCTTTTCAGCATGGACGGTGGTCCAGGCCGTGCCGTCAAGGCTTGACTCGAGGCGATATGTGATGATGACGCCCTCCTGTCCGCCGGGGGCAGGGGTATATCTGAAGCCTGCGATGTCAGCGATGTTTTCAAGAGAGAAGACAAGAGGCTCTGCGGCTGATTTGGTATCGAATCGTGCAACCGCCTGGTTTTCGTCTCTATATATATTGTCTTGATATAGCTGGAGGGAACTGATGGCCGGGCAGGCGAATGCGTCGTCGAAGGTGATCCTGACGGCGCTGGCGGTCACGGTAGGGGTGAGGACGATGCGTTTGTAGCCGATGGTGGTCTCGTGGGCGATGGTTTGCCAGGAGCCATCAGTGGCGACCTCGACGGTAAAGGATTTGACTCTCTGGCCGAGAGGAATGTATTCCTGGAGAACGACGCGGTTGAAGGTGCGGGGTTCGGGGAAGGTCAGCGTGATGGATGGAGTAGAAGCACCGTCGTGAGGAGCCCAGTAGGAACAGTAGTCTCCGTCAAGCATATTGGAGGCGGCGAACTTGCGGCCGCGGGTATCGGAAGCAGAGATGGAGGCGCCCTGCGCCAGGTCTGCGCTGAAGATACTGTCAAGGGCCGCGCGATACGCCATCAGGCGTACGGAATCCACCTCGTGGATATGCCCCCTGGTATCAGCGGGGACATTCAGGAGCAGAAGTGAATTACGGCCTACGCTCTCATAATATATTTGCAGCAACTTGTTGACAGACTTGACTTTGTCATTCTCGCTATCGCGGTAGAACCAGCCCGGGCGGATGGAAACGTCAGTCTCGGCGGGCACCCAGGCCTCGCCGTGAACATTGCCGGAATTGAGGGTGTCCTGCGGCGGAGCGCCTGCGCCCGGAGTGAAGCCGGTCACATTCAGTGCGCTCCAGTTGGTGCGGCCTGCTCTGCCGGACTCGTTGCCTACCCAGCGGCAGCCTGGGCCTATGTCACTGAACATTATGGCATTGGGATGATGCTTGCGCACCTCGCCATGGAAAAGTGGCCAGTCATAAACCTGCTTCTTGCCGGTCGGACCCTCTCCGCAGGCACCGTCAAACCACTGCTCGAACACGTCCCCATAGCTGGTGTGTGCATGCTCCAGCGTCTTTCTGTACACCTCATTGTACTCAGGCGTGCCATAATGCGGGTCATTGCGATCCCACGGGGAAATGTAAACGCCGAACTTCAACCCATACTCGCGGCACGCATCGGAAAGCTCCCTGAGCACGTCGCCCTGCCCGTTCATCCAGCTGCTCTGCGCCACTGTATGGCTGCTCACAGGATTGGGCCACAGGCAGAACCCGTCATGATGCTTGGCGGTGATAATGATGCCCTTGAAACCGGCGGCGCGGGCTGTAGCCGCCCACTGGCGGCAGTCAAGGTCAGTGGGGTAAAACGTGTCCTCGATCTCCTTGCCCGTGCCCCATTCGGCACCGGTAAACGTGTTCGGGCCAAAATGCACGAACATATTTGTCTCCATCATCTGCCACTGTACCTGCGCGTCAGTGGGAAGTGCCCCATAGGGCTTGGGAGCGCTGCTGCAACCTGCGAGCAAAACGCCCATACCTATATATATAAGTCGTCTCATTTTTTCGGAACAATTGTAAATGCCCAGGAATAATCCCTGTCGCTCCAAATCGTATGCCGTACCTCCGGACGTGCGCCCCAGCTGTCATATCCGCCGACACCGCTCATGCGGTAATCCAGACACAGCTCCACATAATCGCGGTGCGGAACATCATTGATATGCGTCTGGCGCCTCAATACCCCCTCGGCTGCGGTCTCGTCATGCACCTCGTCAGGGCTGTAATTTGGCCACTGGAATGGCCTGTCGGTATTGTTGGCGCAATCCAGATCCTCCACCGCCATGTGCAGCGCATTAAACTCCAGTGTGCTGTCGGCCACGGCCGTGAACTTGCCAATCTCAAGCCATGCCACATCCGTATGGTGCCCGCACTCCTGGGGTCTCACATAAGGGAAATACTCCTCCACTGCCTTTGAACTCCAAAGACCAACCGGATAGCCCGACTTCCTGTCCCAGTAATTCTCGCCGAGGCGGCCGTAGTAACGGAACTCGTCGCTTGATGCAAAAAGCCTCATCCTGAAGCCTATACGAGGAATGTCAATGTGCTCGTCGCCCCCCTCGAACTTTGTCACGACGCGCAGCGCGCCTTTGTCAACAAGGCTGTACTCAGCAGTGAAACGGCTCCCTCCGGGCGTATGATAAGTCACCTTGACAACAGCACCGTCCACATCAATGTCAACACCTCTGACAGCATCCCTCCAGGCAGCGGCGCGGCGGGGCTGGCCGTTGCCGTAGTCATTGTCCGTCGGTGCGCGCCAGAAATTCGGACGCAGCCCGAAATCATAGTCCCACATCTCTTTACCGTTGACGCGGTATGACATAATTATGCCGGTGGTTTTGTCCAATTCAAATGATGCCTTGCCGGCGGTTAACTTGACAATCGTGCCGTCGTCAACCACTTTGGGAGTCTTGGCGGCTTTCCAAACCTTGGCTTGTGCCAACTTTTCCCGCAGCAACAGCTGGTCGTTCGCAACAACGGCGCCGTCCGGAGAAACAGTCTCGAAGTTAACCAGATACTCGCTCTTCTTCCTCATCCACCACGGCAGACTGATCTTCACGGTCTCAGACTCCTGAGGACGGGCGGACAGCTTGACACGGCCTCTTTTTACTTTCTTTCCGTCCCGGACGATGGTCCAGCGGAGCGTATATCCTTTGAGCGATTTGAAATAGAAACGGTTGAACACGCTGAACGTATTCTTTCCAGTCCTGGATACACTAATGTCCTGATAGACATGTTTTACCTGCATCATGGCCGGATGAGGCGTGCCGTCAGGATTGACGATACCGTTGCAGAGGAAGTTGTTGTCGGAGGGCGTGTTCTCGCCGTAGTCTCCGCCGTAGGCCCAGTAGAGGTTGCCGTCCTCGTCAAATTCCCGGAGCCCCTGATCCTTCCAGTCCCATAGGAAGCCGCCCTGAAGGTGCGGGTATTTATATATGTATTCCCATTGGGAGTCAAGGTCGCCGGTGGAATTGCCCATGGCGTGAGCGTATTCGGATGGACAGACAGGACGTTCGGTGTACTCCTCGCCCATCCGGCGGAACCAGTCGGCTCCCGGATACTGGGGCACTATCATGTCTGTATTGCGGTCATATTCGGCACGTTCGTAGCATACCGGGCGGTCGTAGCCTTTGCTCTCGATGGCTTTGAGAGAGTCGTATGCGGCGTAGAAGCAGACTCCGTTGCCGCCTTCGTTGCCGAGGGAGAGGATGGTGACGCAGGGGTAGCCGGCGACGCGTCCGTACATATCCATGACGCGGTCGATGTGCCGCCTGATCCATTTGGGATTATTGCCCAGTGTTCGGTCAGGAGCATAGCCCATGCCGTGGGATTCGACGTTGGCTTCGCTGTAGACGTACATGCCGAGGCTGTCGCATAGGTCGTAGAAGTAACGGGGCTGCGGATAGTGGCAGGTACGGATAGCGTTGATATTATTGGCCTTCATCTGGAGGATGTCGGCGAGGATGTCTTCGCGGCTGGTATAATGGCCTGTGTGTTCGTTGTGTTCGTGGTAGTTGACTCCTTTGAACTTGACTGGCTGGCCGTTGATCAGGAAGATGTTGCCCTTGATTTCGAAGCGGCGGAAACCGACAGGGATGCGGGTGAAGTCGCCGTCGGCATTGATAAGCAGGGTGTAGAGGTTGGGGGTTTCTGCGCTCCAGGGTAGGACGTAGGGAATGGTGTCGCGAGTGGTGCCGTTGACATTGCCGGAGAGGATGGTATTGTTGTTATTATCAAGGAGTTCGAAGTATACTGGCGTCTCGGCGTTGATGGTGAGAATGCCTGTGGTGAGGTCGCTGTCAAGGGTGGAGATGACGGTGGGGGAGATGCGTCCCGGGATGGATTCGGAGGAGAGGTAGATGTCGCGCTCGATGCCACTGATGCGCCAGAAGTCTTGACATTCGAGGTAGGAGCCTGTGCTATAGCGGGTTATGATGAGTGTAATCTCGTTGTCACCTTCGCGGAGGAGGGGGGTGATGTCATAGCGGGCCAGGTCCTTGGAGTTGTCGTTGTAGCCGGCGAAAGTGCCGTTGATGTAGACGTGGACTCCGGATTTGGCGCCGCACATGTTGAGGTATACCGTGCGTTTCTGCCAGCTTTCAGGGATGGTGAAGGAGCGGTGGTAGACGCCTGTGGGGTTGATTTCGGGGAGTTTGGGCGGTTCCGGGTTGAGCGGAGCGAATTCGTAGTGGGTGTTGACGTAGATGGCGGTGCCATAGCCCTGAGGTTCCCAGTTGCCGGGAACGTTGACAGTGTCCCATCGGTCGATTGTTGCGGGGACCTGCTGGTATGTGTCAAAGTAGCGGAAGTCCCATTTCCCATTGAGCAGAAGGCAGTTGGGACTGTCGTAGAATTTGGCGTTGAGGGCTTCCTGACGGGTGGGGTAGTACATCAGCTCCATGCCGCCGGGGGCTTTGTTCATGGAACTGACGTTGAAGTCCTGGCAGAGGATGGCGGCTGCAATGAGTGTTGCGGTCGTGATCATATTGTAAGTGTGGCTTTTAGTCTGATGTCTCCGGATGATGCGCCGACGCCGATGAGGAAGTCGCCGGGCTCGATGGTTTTACGCATGGAGGTGTCGTAGAGTGAGAGGTCGTCGTCGGAGAGGGTGAAGGTGATGTGGCGTGTCTCGCCGGCGGGAATCATGATGCGGGTGAAGCCGCGGAGTTGCTTCATCGGACGTACTGTGCTGGCTTTGAGGTCGGTGATGTAGAGCTGGGGGACTTCTTCGCCGTCAAGGGAGCCGGTGTTGGTGATGTCGAAGGAGACGTTGCGGCCGTGAATATCGATGTTGGCGTAGTCGAAGGTGGTGTAGCTCAGGCCGTGGCCGAAGGAGAAGAGAGGGTCGGCTGACATTTCGACGTAGTCGTGACCGCGGGGGAAGCGTTTGTTGTAGTAGACGGGAAGCTGGCCGACGCTGCGGGGGACGCTGATTGGGAGGCGTCCGGCGGGGTTGTAGTCGCCGAAGAGGATGTCCGCGAGGGCGGTGCCGCCTTCCTGACCGGGATAGAAGAGGGTGAGGAGGGCGTCTGCATTTTCAGATGCCCATACCTTGTCGAGAGGACGGCCTTCGATGTAGACGACGATCAAGGGTTTGCCGGCGTTCTTGAGGGCTTTGAGCAGGTCGTTCTGGAGGCCGAGGAGGTCGAGGGAGGCGCGGTCGAAGCCTTCGCCCGCTTCCATGTCGGAGACTGAGGTCTCGTCCACGACGGCGGCTCCGGTGTTGATGTATTTGGTCTTGAAGTCGCGGGCGGAGGAGCCTCCGACGACGGCAATGATGACGTCCGAGGCCTGTGCGGCCCTGACGGCTTCTGCGATATTGGCATTTTTGGTGTCACGGATGGCGCAGCCTTTGGCGTAGCGTACGTTGGCCTGGCCTATTTTGGCGATTATGCCTTCGAGAGGGGTGATGATGTTGCCGTCAGGCTGGGGGGCCGTGTAGTCGCCGAGCTGGTTGTACTGGTTGTCGGCGTTGGGCCCTACGACTGCGACTTTGAGGTCCTTGCGGAGGGGGAGGATGCCGTTGTTGGTCAGGAGGACGGCGCTTTTGCGGGCGGCGTCGGCGGCCAGGGCGATGTGGTCGTCGTTACGGACGTTCCGGGCTTCTCCCGGGTTGATGTATGGATGGTCGAAGAGGCCGAGGTGGAATTTGAGGAGAAGGACGTTGCGGACTGCTTCATTGATAAGGTCCTCGCTGATGCGGCCTTCCTTGACGCTCTGGATGAGAAGGGGGTAGCAGTTGGCACCGAGGTCGACGTTGACGCCGGCTGTGAGGGCTATTTCGGCGGCCTCCTGTGCGCTGGCTGCAATCTTTTGTGTGGTGTAGAGGGCGTCAATGCTCTGGAGGTCGCTGACGACGAAGCCCTGGAAGCTCCATTCGTCGCGGAGGACGTGTCTGAGCATGTCGGGATTGGCTGTGCTGGGGATGCCGTCGATGGCGTTGTAGGAGGTCATGATGGAGAGGGCGCCTGCATTTATGACTGCCTCGAAGGCGGGGAGGAAGTTTTCGTGGAGGTCGCGCTGTCCGATGAAGGATGGATTGCCGTTGTGGCCTCCTTCGGGGATTCCGTAGGCAATGAAGTGTTTGGGTGTGACGATGACGCCTTTATCCCAGCCGTTTTTTAGCGGGCTGAGGCCTTCGGTCTCGGCTGCGGCGAGTGTGGCGGTGAGATGTCCGTCTTCGCCGAAGGTTTCTTCGACGCGACTCCAGCGTGGCTCTCGGGCGAGGTCAATGACGGGACCGTAGCTTATGTGGGCTCCTTGGGCACGGAGTTCTGCGGCGATGGCTTTGCCTATTTCTGTCATGGTCTCTGTTGACCATGTGGCGCCGAGGCCTATGTCCGTCGGGAATACAGTGGTGCCGATGGCCATGTGGCCGTGGGGCCCTTCTTCGGCGAGTATGACGGGGATGCCGAGGCGGGTGCTGTCGATGGCGTAGTGCTGGAGGGTGTTGTAGGTCTCGGCGGCGAGTACCGGATTCAGACCTGTCTCGAGTGTCTTCTGTGTCCAGGGGTCAGCTCTGAACGTAGCCCAGAGCATACCTCCGTGGCTCTCCTGGATGAATTTTCTGTAGACCTCAGATATCGTGACTGTGGAGCTGTCTTTTTTGTCGTACATAGGCCATCCGAGAGGGCAGAGAAGTTGGCCAACCTTTTCTTCGAGGGTCATCCTTCTGATGAGATCCTCCGTCCTCTTTTCGGGGGAGAGGGATGCGTTTTTGTAGGCCGGTGTTTCGCTGCCGCACGAGATGACGATAGCGCAGATCGCTATTGTGGCGGCTATTGTGTTGATTCTCATATCGTTTGTCCTGCTTTCGTGCCTCTGCACGGTGTTTTACGGTGCAAATATAACGATTTAATAAGCAATCTGAAATAGCTTCGGCCGCCACCGCCGATAGATACTTAAACTTCGATATTGCTATTAATCCCTGTCGCCGGCGCTGCTGATCAGGAGGTCGGGGATGTCAGGGGTGGCGTGCGGGTCGTCGTGGGAGTCGTGGTCGGTGAGGGCGGCGAAGGGGGAGAACTGGCCGGCACGCTCTGAAATGGGCATGCGGGGATGACGCAGCGATGTGGGATGGGGAAGGTTGATTATGTCGTCGTAGGGAGTCGGCTGTTTTGCTGTTGTCATGCTTTGTGTCCTCCTAATTGCTGGTTGCGTTCACGGGCGGTGGCGCCTTCTTCGAAGTTGAAACCGCTTAGAATGGCGTTTTTGCCGAATTTGCGGCGGATGGCGAGAATGGCCTCCTGGCGGCGGCGTTCGCGTTCCGTGTCGGCGGGGTTGTCGTCGAATAGGCTGAGTTGGATGGGACCGGCTTCATTTTCATTGATTACGCGGCCGACGGCTATATTGATGTATCTGATTGTCAGGGCGCTGTTGACGATGCGGTCGTAGAGGCTTATTACTGCGTCAGTGATAATTCTGGTGGAAGAGGTGTGATTGTCAAGGGTAATGGAGCCATGTGCGGGTTTGGGGATGTTGCGGCCGTAGCGGTCTGTGGCGACCGGACCCTGGTAGGCGGCAGCTTTGTCGGGGGTGTCGAGATTGCTTTTGTCGTAGCTTACGGTGAGGGTAATGTGGTCGGTTACAAGGTGTTTGCCGACGAGCTCCATGACCAGCATGTCAGCCATTTCGCGGGTGACGACGCGGGCTTTGGCGAAGGTGTAGGGCTCGTGAAGGACCTGGCCGCTGCTGAGGCTGTTGGTGGAGGGCCTGTAGGCTTTGATGTCTGCGATGGTGCAGGGCTCCCAGCCCCAGGCGTGGTCGATGATGAGTTCTGCGTTGACGCCAAAGAGTTTGTAGAGAAGGCTTTCGCTCAGGCGCTGGTATGGCTGTCCGAGGGAGGCGCGGGCGATGTCGCCCATGGTGAACATACCGTTGGCTTCGAGTTTGGCGGCGATGCCGCGGCCTATTCGCCAGAAGTCGGTGAGGGGCCGGTGTGACCAGTAGCGCTGTCTGTAGGTGGTCTCGTCGAGGGCTGCGACGCGGACGCCGTCGGCATCAGGTTCGCTGTGCTTGGCTTCGATGTCCATGGCGATCTTGGCGAGGTACAGGTTGGTGCCTATGCCGGCCGTGGCCGTGATGCCGGTGGTGGTGAGGACGTCGCGGACCAGCCGCATTGCAAAGTCATGCGGTGAGAGCTTGTAGAGCCGGAGGTACTGCGTGGCGTCGATGAAGACCTCGTCGACAGAGTAGACGTGGATGTCATCGGGGGCGACATGCCGGAGATAGATGTTGTAGATGTTGCGGCTGACCTCTACGTAGCGGGCCATGCGTGGAGTGGCGATGATGTATTCCAGGGGAGGCTCTCCGGGGCGTCGTCTGGCGTTGACTTGATGCACTTTCTGCACGACTTCGAACAGGCGGGCGCGACCGGGAATGCCGTAGGCCTTTAGGGATGGGGATACGGCGAGGCAGATGGTCTTTTCGGTGCGGGATGCATCGGCGACGACAAGGTGGGTACGGAGCGGGTCAAGTCCTCTGTCTATGCACTCCACGGAGGCGTAGAAGGACTTGAGATCGATTGCTACGTAGGTCCTGTCGTCATCCATTATTTGTTCCTGGGTGTTCCTTTCTTCTCTTTGGATGATTTGCTTTTGGAGGAGCTGTTGCGACGGGCCTTGGCGGCTTTGATGGCTTTGGAGGTCTTGATGGAACGGGCGACTTTGGCTTTGCGGGCTTCTTTGTCGCCATGCTCCCTTTCTTCGAGGCCTGTCTCTACGAGCTCGTAGTCAAGGAGTTTCTGCTCGAGATTGGTGTTCTTGACACGTATCTTGACGGGGTCGCCGAGGCGGTAGACTATGCCGTTGCGGCGTCCCTTGATGAGATAGCGTTCGGAGTCGAATTCGTAGAAATCGGAGTGAATGTCGCGCAGGGCTACCATGCCTTCGATGTGGGTGGGCTCGATTTCAACGTACATGCCCCATTCGGTCAGGCCGGAGATGTGACCTTCGAATTCGGCCCCGACCTTGTCCTGCATGAACTCGACGAGTTTGTATTTTATGCTCTCACGTTCGGCTTCAGCGGCTACGATTTCACGCTCCGCGGCGTGTTTGCATTGCTCGCTGTAGTATGATTTGTCCTGACTGTCGGCTCCTGAGAGGTACAGGGCGAGGAGTCGGTGCACCATGGTGTCGGGGTAACGGCGGATGGGGGAGGTGAAGTGGGTGTAGAATTTGAATCCGAGTCCGTAGTGACCGATATTGTCGGTGCTGTAGGTGGCTTTGGACATGCTTCGGAGGGCGAGAAGTTCGATTGCGTTGAATTCGGGAGTGCCTTTGACCTCTGACAAGAGGGCGTTGAGGGATTTGGCTGTCTCCTTGGGCGTGCCGGTCTCGCCGAGGGTGTGGCCGAAGCTTCCGGCGAATTCGCGGAGGGATCCTATCTTTTCGCCGTTGGGCTCGTCGTGAACGCGGTAGATGAATGTTTTGGGGGACTTGACCGATTTGCCGCCCATTTTGCCCGCCGTGGCGATGAATTCGGCTACGCTGCGGTTGGCAAGGAGCATGTATTCCTCAATGAGCCAGTTGGCTTCCTTTGAGATTTTTTCGTAGACGTTGACGGGACGGCCTTTTTCATCCACCTCCACTTTCATTTCGGGACGGTCGAATTCGATGGCGCCTGCGGAGAAGCGTTTCTTGCGGAATCTGGCCGCAATGTCCCAGAGTGTGAGGATGGCTTCCTTGAGTTCGCGTGGAATGACGCATCCTGTGGTGATGCCTTCGCCCATGGCGGCTTCGGAACCGATTTTGGGGTCTTTGAGGTCTTTGCCTTTGCCGTCGGTGCCGCCGCGGAGGTCCATGTCGAGAGAGGCTTCGCCGTTGTCGATAATCTGCTGGGCCGTCTCGTAGGCGAAGCGGTAGTCGGAGTCAATGACGGTGCGACCGAACCATTGGCTTACGACCTTGGCCATCGGCGTGATTTCAAAGACTGCGGAGAATGTGAGCTTGTCCTCGCCGGGGCGGAGGGAGCAGAGTTTGTTGGAGAGCTTCTCGGGAAGCATGGGGACTGTGCGGTCCACGAGGTAGACGGATGTGCCGCGGACCTGGGCTTCCTTGTCTACAGGGCTGCCGGGGGTGACATAGTGGCTGACGTCGGCGATATGGACGCCTACTTCGTAGTTGCCGTTTTCAAGACGGCGGAAGGAGAGTGCGTCATCGAAGTCTTTGGCATCGGCCGGGTCTATTGTGAATGTGAGGGTGTCGCGGAAGTCGCGGCGGCCCTTGAGATCTGCGGGTGTGATTGCGTCGGAGATGGAGTCGGCGGCGTTTTCCACTTCCTTTTCGAAACGGTAGGGAAGGCCGAACTCGGCGAGGATTGCGTGCATCTCGGTCTCGTTTTCTCCGGGGAGACCGAGGATGTCGACGATGTGGCCGCGAGGTCCGGGCTCGCCTTTGTCCCAGCCGTCGATGACGGCGGCGACTTTCATTCCGCGCTGAGGGGCCGGCATGCCTTCGGAAGGTTCAGGAACAGGCACTGAGATGTCGTAGGGCATGACTTTGCTGGACATGAGGACCCATGCCTTGCCTCCTACTGTATGGAGTATGCCGACGAAGGGACGCTGGGAGCGCTGTACAATCTCGATGACCTCGCCTTCGCGACGGCGGTCACCGGTCTTTTCATGAGTGACGGCCACTTTGACGATGTCGCCGTTGAGGGCGCCGCGTGTCTTGCTGGCCTTGACGTATACGTCGTCTTCTTCACCTTCGATTATGACGAAGATGAAGCCTTCGCGGGTCATCTGGACCCGTCCTTCAAATATAGGGAGTACCTTTTTTGCCTTTTGTTACGATTGTTTCCGTTCTTTCCTTGTCTGCGTCCAAAATTTCTTCTGTTCATATGGATGATGGATTATTTATCCTGCAAAGTTAGCAATTTACTGATAAAGCTCGTGCAGGACTTTGAGTGATTGGATATTGATTGCCGATTCGGTATGGTGCTCAAGATACCGTATCAGGTCCGAGGCGATGGCTCCCCGGTCTTCGCCTGAGAGAGGAATGAGCATTGATTCGGGGAATGGCGATTGGACAAAGGCCTTGAGGACCATTGTGTGCCTGCCGCTCTCCGCGAATGGCAGTATGTCGTCGAATGTGGGCCTGAAGCCGAGGGCTGCGGCCAGATCGAGAAGGAAGCGGATGTGGAAGTTGGAATAATCACTTTGCATTCCTTCAAGTGTGAGGATGGAGCTGACGCACCATTCATACAGGCCTTCTTCGCGGGCTCCGTCTTTTACGATGCGGTAGAGGACTTCGCTCATGAAGAGGGTCATGGTATTTTTGTATATGTCGCCCCGGATTTTGTAGAGAGGATGGGCTGATGCTGCAGACCTGACGTTCCAAAGCTGTGTTTTCTGTCCTTCGGCCACATCGAGGTCGACGATGCTCAGGGGCATCAGGATGGAAGTCGGCGTCTTTTTACCGGCCTTCATGATGAACCCGCGCCTTCCATATTCCCTCGTGAGGGTATGGATGACGATGTGGTTGTCGCCGTACTTTGTGTGGTTCAGGACCACGGCTTCGATAATCATTATTGGTGTCTGAGATAATCTGCAAGTGCACGCATCGCCTTTCCCCTGTGGGAGATGGCGTTTTTCATGGTGTCTCCGATCTCGGCTGCGGTGAGACCGCCTGTGCCGTCCGGGATGAACACCGGATCGTAGCCGAATCCGCCTGCACCGCTTTTGCTGAGGGCGATGTTGCCTTCCATCACTCCGTCGAAGAAGTGGGAGACTCCGTCCAGAATCAGCGCTACGCTGGTGCGGAAGCGGGCACGCCTGTTGGCATGAGGAGTGGGTATGCCGAGTTCACGCATGATGGAGGCTTCGCAAATGCGGCGGTCCATCTCGCGAAGGAGTTTGTCCATGTTGGCCTGAGGATTCTTGTCTTCGCCGGCGTATCGTGCCGTGTACACCCCCGGAGCACCTCCGAGAATTTCTACCTCCAAACCTGTGTCGTCGGCGAAACAACTGCATTCTGTCTTGTCCCAGATATGCTTGGCCTTTTCGAATGAATTGGCCCTGAGAGTTTTGCCATTTTCCGGGATATCTTCCGTGATTCCCATGGCTGCGGGGGTAACGAGCTCAAATCCCTCGCCCAGAATTTCTGATGCTTCATGCAGTTTTCCGCTATTGCCCGTTGCAAATACAATCTTCATAACTGCTTTCTTATTACCTATTTTATCGGTGCAAAGTTAGTAATATTCTTTAAAATGCACAAATTTTGGCACGTCGATTGCGCGAAGCTCTTTTTTTAGTAAATTTGGCATTCCGCAAAAGATATGAACATGAAAAGATATATAATCCCCGTAGTATTCTTCCTCGCAGTCGCAACGGCTCAGGCGCAGACATCCCAAAGTTTCACCGTAGGCAAGTGGATCGAAGTCCACAACGCGGTCCTCAAAGAACTCAGCCGTTCATACGTCGATTCACTCCCTGTGGACCGTATGGAACGCGCCGGCATCGATGCCATGCTCTCCAGCCTTGACCCCTACACCGTCTACGTCCCCGAAGAAGAACAGGAAAACTTCACCATGATGATAGGTAAATCCTATGGAGGTATAGGGGCGATCATCTATAAGCCTGATGTACAGGGCAATGTAATCATCAACGAGCCCTATGCCGACTCTCCGGCAGCCCGTAATGGCCTCCGATGCGGCGATGAAATCATCACCATCGACGGTGAATCCACCCACGGACTCACCAGCCAGCAGGCCAGCGACAAGATGAAAGGCAAACCCGGCACCACGGTCGTTTTCAAAGTCAAAAAACTCCGTGCCGGCGCCACCTGGGCTGCCGGTGACGTCATCGAGGTCCCCGTCGTACGTGAACGCATCCACCTTCCCGACGTTGAATACTACGGCATGCTCAACGACACTACGGGCTATATCTACCAAAGCGGCTTCACTGAAGGAGTTGCCGAAGCTGTCAAAAATGCCGTCCTTTCACTCAAGGCCCAGGGCATGCGCCGTCTCGTCCTCGACCTCCGCGGCAACGGCGGCGGCATCATGCAGGAAGCTGTCAGCATCGTAGGCCTTTTTGTCCCCAGAGGCTCCCTCGTCGTCTCCTCCAAGGGCCTGGATGCCAGATCCAATGAAGAATACCGCACTACCCGCGAGCCCGTCGATACTTCCATTCCCATCATTGTAATGGTTGACTCCGGCTCCGCTTCTGCCTCCGAAATCGTCTCCGGCGCCCTTCAGGACCTTGACCGCGCCACCATCATCGGCGGCAAGACCTACGGCAAAGGCCTCATCCAGAGCGTGCGCCCCCTTCCATACGATGGCCAGCTCAAAGTCACCACGGGCAAATACTACACCCCCAGCGGTCGCTGCGTACAGGCAATAGATTACGCTTCGCGCAATGATGACGGCTCCGTCGGGCACATCCCAGACTCGCTCACGCGCGAATTCAAGACGGCGCGCGGCAGGACGGTGCGCGACGGCGGCGGCGTGACTCCCGACCACATCGTTCCGGCCCACAATTATTCACGCATCACTTATTCTCTCGTATACAGCGGCATAATTGAGCAATATGCCCTCGAATATGTTCGCAAACATGAATCAATCCCGGCCGTTGAGGATTTTCGGCTGTCGGATGCTGAATATGAAGACTTTATCAGCTTCGCCCGCGGCAAGGAATTCGATTCGCGTTCCAGTGCCAAGGCCCTTTTCGATGAAATGAAGAAATCTCTCGACCGCGACGGCCTCACCGAGACCGCATCCGCGGAACTCGATGCTCTTGATAAAGTCATCAATATTGACAAAGAGACCTTCCTCCGACTGAAAAAATCGGAGATTGTACAGTTTATCGAGGAAGAAATCGTAGTCCGCTACTATTTCCAGGCCGCCGGTATTCGCATTCGCCTGCGCTACGACGACCAGCTCCGTGAGGCGCACACACTGCCGTCGGCAGTGTAGCTATCGCTCCAGCCCCAGCGCGTCAAGATTGTCCCAGTCGCTTTCCGGTTCGTTGAACGGAATAAGAAAAGGATTGGCCGTGGCCTCGCGTCCGATGGTGGATGAAGGACCATGCCCGGGGAAGAATGTGACATCTCCCGGCAGTCCCATCAATTTGTCCATTATGCTTTTTATCAACGAATCATAGTCGCCGCCCGGAAGGTCGGTGCGGCCGATGCTGCCCGCAAAGAGGGTGTCGCCGCAGAACAGCACGGCGTCGGCCTCGTCGTAGTAGCAGATGCCGCCGGGGGTATGCCCCGGGGTATGGATTGCCTTGAGGATGATTGAACCGATGCGGAAGGTGTCTCCTTCGTCGACATTGATATATTGGAAATCAAACCCATTGTCGCAGCGTATGCCGAAAGCTGCTGCGCTGGCGGGAGCGGCATCCACGAGAAAGGCATCGGCGCCGTTCATGTAGACGGGTATGCCGTAGTTGTCTGCAAGAGCCTGTACTCCGAAGATGTGGTCAAAATGGCCGTGGGTGAGGAGAATGTATTCCGGAGACAAGCCACGCTCCTCGATAAAGGAACGAAGCCCGCCGAGTTCGCTGTCGTCGCAGCAGCCCGGATCGATGATGGCGCAGGCCTTGGTGGAATCATCCCATACGACGCAGCAACGTGTGCGCAGGGGGTTGAATGCGAAGTCGTGTATGCTTATCATAGTTATGCAAAAATAGCGAAAAAATAGCTATCTTCGCCGTGATAACAAACACCACCCATGAACATATTCAAAAACTACGCATTTACCATAATTCTCCTCCTCGGAATCATCGTCGGGGGACTCTGCGGTGTCATCTTCGGAGAAAGCGCATCCGTCGTGAAGCCGATAGGCGACATATTTCTCAACCTGATGTTCGTCCTCATCGTGCCGCTTGTATTCTTCAGCATGACCACCGCCATATATAATATGAAGAAATCCGGTATGGTGGGAAGGCTTCTTGGCGTCTCGATGCTCGTATTCCTGGTGACCTCTGTCATAAGTGGATTTATCACCGCGGGCTCGCTTGCCTTGTGGAACCCTCTTGCCGGCCTCGACAGAAGCAACATCATGGAGAGGCTCCCTGAACTTGTACCGGTATCCAACGGCTCTGTCGCCGATATAATTGTCTCCGCCTTCACAGTCCCTGACTTCCTTGACCTGTTCAACAAGTCCAACCTTCTCCCGATGATCGTCTTTTCCGTCATGCTTGGCTTTGCAATCGCCTCGGTCGGCAAGGCTGGAGAAAAGATTGCCTCCGCCCTCAGTGCCGGTATGGACATCACCGTGCGCATGGTGCAGATGGTCATGATTATAGCCCCTCTGGGCCTCGGCTGCTACTTTGCAGATATAGTCGGCAAACTCGGAGGACGCATGATCGGAGGTTACCTTAATGTATTCATCCTGTTCCTTGTTCTCACGGCGTTGATATTTTTCATCGTCAATACATTATATGTATTATTCGCCGGCGGCCGCCAGGGGGTTCGTTCATTCTGGAGCAATATCATCCCTCCCGCTCTCACGGCCATGGCTACGACCTCCAGCGCAGCCTGCATACCTATTAATATAGAATCATCAAAAGCGATGGGCGTCTCATCCCAGGTCGCTTCGACAGTCATTCCCCTCGGGACCAATCTTCACAAGGACGGCTCCGTGGTCAGCGGCGTCATCAAGGTCTTTTTCCTGTTTGCCTTATTTGGAATGAACGTCACCTCCGTCGGCCAGGTGCTTCTGATTATCGCAGTATCCATCCTTGTCTCCTCCGTCATCGGGGCCATTCCCACCGGCGGAATGACCGGCGAGCTTCTGATCTGCTCCATTTTCGGCTTCCCTCCTGAAATGGCGGCGGTGGTCATGATCATCAGTACCATCATCGATGTTCCCGCTACCCTTCTTAACTCTACGGGCAACATCGTCAGCTCTATCCTCGTCCAGAAATTTATTCCTCGATAGCTGCTTTTTTTTACAACTTTTAAAGTTTGGCACAATATCTGATATTATTGGAGTCGTAGTCGAGATGATTACAGATTCTAAAGATTTAGTTGTGTTAATAGTTGGTTTACTTACAAGCCGGGCATCTGAGACCCGGCTTTCTTTTTGCCGTCAGCTCACGTATTGATGAGAGTGCCACCTCTTTTCGCAGGCATTCCTCCTGTGGCCTCTCCGGAGGATTGATGCACTCCACCTCCGCAAATCCGGCCTCCAGCAACGCCTCCCGGTCCTCCAGCTTACCGGCAATGAGCAACGTCGGCACTCCGGCCGTGCTGGCCCTTCTCATCACGACCCATGGAGCCTTCCCCATCAGCGTCTGCCTGTCCGAAGCACCCTCCCCGGTCACGACCAGATCCGCTCCTTTCAAATGTTCATCCCAGCCGGCAATATCCAACAGAATCTCCGCGCCGCTCTTGCATTCAGCCCCCAGGAATTCCATCAGGGCATAACCAATTCCTCCGGCGGCTCCGGCTCCCGGCCTCATCGCGCAGTCGAAACCTCTCACGGCTGCATTCCTTGCCGCAAACTCCCTTGCCCTCCTGTCGAGCAGCTCTACGGCCTCCGCATCAGCTCCTTTCTGTGGCCCGAACACCTTCGCGGCCCCTTCAGGCCCGTAAAGCGGATTGCTCACATCTGAAGCAATGATGAATTTCACCCCTTCCGGGGCAATGACGCTGTCCGCATTGCCTCCGCACCACCTGTCGGCGAGTGCCTGCACCATCCCGATACCCGCATCGCTCGTGGCGCTCCCTCCAAGTCCGATGACCACTTCTACACAACCCCTATCCACGGCATCAGCCACAATCTCTCCCAGTCCGTAACTCGTCGCTGCCAGCACATTCCTCTCGCCCGGGGCAACAAGGCCCAGCCCGCATGCCCTTGCCGACTCGACAACAGCAGTACTGCCAATAATTCCATACTCTGCCGCGACCTTCTTTCCTGCGGGCCCCGTTACTTCTAATCCAATCCTTTTGCCAATACCGCCCCGCGCGTTCTCAAATGCCTCCAGCCATCCCTCGCCGCCGTCACTTATGGTCAACACGTCCACCAGCGCGTCAGGGTCTGCCGAAATGAAACCATCTCTTGCCGCGCGGCCTGCTTCGCTGGAAGACAAGCAACCCTTGAAAGAATCAATTGCTATTAATATTCTCATGAAATTGCGATATTACCTTTATAATTAACTAATATATGCTAAACTTAGTAATATTTTAAAGCATCTGAATTATTTAAAAACTTTTTTATTTAAAAAGTGTAAAAAAAATTTGCATGTGTTTAAAAAACGTATTATCTTTGCAGTAGTTAAAAGTTAAAGCAGTTTTTCTATGATGTGTTTGCGAATAATAATGTCTATTCAACCCGGTCCCGGTGTCTCTGCGACCGGTATGCTTTCGTGTTTTTCTACAAGATCCTGTCTTATTTATTCATAATAACGATCATCAGACCTAGTGTTTTCTTTTCAAGTAAGTGTGTGTGTAAATCCGTCAAACACGTCGCTAACGAAAAAATCTGTTCTAACCTAATAACTATACTTCATCAGGGTCCCTATAACGGGACCCGTTTTTTGTGCTATTTCCCGGAGCGCCTCATCCTGCTGCCGTAGTACGCGCCGACTGATGCAGCTATGACTACGAGTACGGAGAAGACTATCAGTAGAATGGCTTTGTTTGACGGAAGGCCCTTCCCGCTGCCGGACTCTGCAAACGGGTCATCTTTGCTGAGGTAATGCCCGTCAGCAATCAGTGATAACGCATAGTCAAGCATCACGTCCGTCTTGCCGTCGGGGCCTCCGGTGACTTCGTTGTAAGTGAGTGGCAGGGGATAGTCTGGCAAAAGGCCCCGTTCTTCGGGCAGACGATTGCACACGGTAGAGTCAAATACCAGCTGTACCAAAGGAATCCTTATGGTCTGAAGGGAGTTAGGCAGCCGGATGTCAGCAAACTTGTATGCAGTCATGTAGTGATAGCCACTGCCAGTCTCGCGACCGACGCTCACGCCGCGGCGGTTCCTGACGAGAACGGCAGGGAAAAGGGTTGCGGCCGAGAATGAATGCCCGTTGGTAAGTACATACACCCTTCCGTCATAGTGTGCGCCGGCGCAAGGAGCGATTGTGGAGCATGTTTCAACAGTATCGACGCTGTAATAATATCCGTCGCCCCTGTCGTCGTATTCGGGAAACATATCTATCTTGGAGGAATAGTTCATGCTGTAGTCAAGGATGGGGACCTTGCCTTGTATCTTCACCCGCCCGTATCCTCCTTTCTGGCGATCCATGGGGGCATCGGTGAGACAGGCCAGTAGCCGCATCAGAACATCTCCGCTTCCTCCGCTGTTGTTGCGCATGTCCACGATAAGATTAGAGGTCTTGCATGTGACAAGAAAGTCAATGATCTGCTCCACCTGGGCGTCGGGCATATCAAATGTCCTGATTGCCAGATAAGATGTAGAGTCGTTAAGCTGGCGAGTCTCAAATACATCGTCTTCATCCTTCATGACATTGATGTGATACCAGCGGTTTATTCTCAGGAACATGTCATTCTGCATGAATCCGGGATGCTCTGCGAACGGCACAGAGGAAACGCTGCCGTCTGAAAACACGAGTTCATGTACACTCCCTTTTTTCGCGTCCGGGTTCATCAGCATCCCGTAGCGTCCCAGGAGCACATTGGTCTCTTCTGCCGTGCTGGTGATTTTTCCGTCATGGTTGCTGACGAACACCTCGGCGCGCTTTGCGTAGTCTTTAGCCGGAATGCCGTTGATGCTCTCGACCACCTTGCCGTCATTCTGCGGCATGCCGATGGCTGAAATCAAGACCCGGACCGTGTCATCGCAGAACATCAGAAACTCTCCCGGGGTCCAGACATTCTCAATCTTCTCCGTAAGCGGATCGGGATACAGATAGCTGTGGCTGTCCGGGAATTTACTTAAAAACTGTCTCAACAGCATCCTGAAATCAATATCCGGAGAGATTGGAGCAGTGACGGACATCTTGAGCGAATCCATATATGCGACGAACTCCTCCTTGGACATTTTCTGGTCCAAAGAGGGATAAAGAGCGCAATAGGCCTTCTTCAATATTTCCAGATCTTCCCTTGATTTCTCAACTGACATCGGATTGTCGCGGGTTAGTTCTCCTGCCTTGATGAAAGTGCTCTTGAGCCCGAATGGCGTCATGGGGTCCATCCCTTGTCCGGCCTTGTCGGAGAGTGATATTGTAATCGAGGGCGTCTTGATGGATTTGTAGGAATAGCCGATGACGCCGAGAGTGTCTCCGGCCGAGAGCTTTTGCCCGGTCTTGAACTTAAATTTTCCGGCCAACCCGGTCAGATGAATCTTATTGCCATCCTGCAGACGGATAGAGACGGCCCCCGTATAATACCTGCGGCTTGTCCCTTTGCCAAGGTCGGCAGCAGCGATATTCTCATCGAGCGTAAGATCCGGCTTCATGCCGGAACCGATCTGATAGGTCAGGCTCTGCCTGTAGATGACGCTCAGGGCTGTGATTGTTCCGTCTGTCGGACAAATGATGTAATCACCTTCGCTGCCGCTTATAAACAAGTCGCTGTAGTTCAACTCGTCGTCAATGAAATCCTGCGGTTTGCAGATAATCTTTTCTCCTGCGGCTTCGCCGGCAACCGGCCAGAGCATTGTCTGTGCAGACGAAAAAAGCGGCATTATGAAGATGCCGGCAGACAAAAGGAAAGTGCGTGTGTCCATTTATCGGTTAGTTTTGTGCTATGCTGATGTCTTCAGCCATGCGGCTACGACAACGGCAATGCTGATACAGAGCAGGAAAAGCACAAAAATAATACCGTAAAGAATGCTGGTCCAGATGGCGAGCCTGATACTTTTCCGCCATGAGGTCTCCAGCCACTGATGCAAATCAATGGCGATAAGCACCAGCATTACAAGTGCACTCACTGATTTGCTCTCACCCCACGTCAGAAGCAGGGCGAAAAGCATGAAGAAACTGAACTGGCACAAAATAAATGCGGATGCCGCAGCTGTAGCCGCCATGCCTTTTTTATGGCGTCTGATGGCGAAAGACAATGCAAACCACAGAAGGAAAAACTGTCCTATGAAAAGCGGGATGCCCTGGCTGCGGAGAGTGCCCTCAAGTGCTGCCAGTGCGGCCTCTCCGCGGGTCTTTACATTCTCCGGATGCCGGTCCAGGGTCAGGTATGCATATCCCTGTTTGAGAAGCTGCATTGTATTCCGGGCAATGTGCTCGCCTTTTTCCTGGTCTTCTTTGTTTTTTGAGTTGATAGTGATTGAGTGTTCAAATATAGAATCCTTCTCATGTTCATTCTGGATTGGCTGCAGCACCGAGCACACCAGGGCGAAGAAAGCATAGAATACGATAAGGGCTGTGAGCGGCGCCAGATAGCGTTCATGGTCTCCGTTTATGTAGTCACGGATCATGTAGCCGGGGCGCAGCAGCAGGTGCCTGAACGTGCGCTTCGCGTCGTCGTTGAGGAATGGGATACTGTCGAACGCTCCTCTGTAGAAGTCGCCGCCACCCTTTTTCTGTGTGGCTTTTGGCTTGCTCCACGGATTATACCCCAGCTTTTGCCATATCGCAAAAGCTCGTATCCGCGCTTTAAGGTTGAGTCTCATTGATAGGTCGAAAGATAGCTGATAAACGTATTCGTATGGGACTATCGGGTGAAGTTGTATTTCTTCCCGTCAGGCAAATTGAATGTTATCTGCCGTATCGCCGCCATAGCGGCCCCAGACAATGCCGCCATCTACCCAGATATTGGTCTTTTTGTCCAGTTTGCATTCGCCTTCATAACTGAACAGTTTTGCTGCGGAAGACTGGATAACGCGCCGGTCCCCTGCTATAATGGTATCCCTTCTGACAGGGGTCGTCAGGCGGATTTCATAGGGCCCGTACGACCATCGCTTCGCTCGGTCTTCTCTTCGGTCGGATTGTGCCCATACATGGAAAGTGACCAATGACAGGCAGATAAAAATAGCAATGCGTTTCACAGGTGATTACTTTAATGTCACCATTAAAGGTAGTGTTTTTTCGCGACACCGCAAAAAAGAAAAACCGCCGCATCGAAGTGCGCCGGAAGCATATAGTGAGTAAAAGTGTTCTTTGGTATGGTAGCGGGAGTGGGTCACGATCCCACGACCTCCGGATTATGAATCCGACGCTCTAACCAGCTGAGCTACCCCGCCATCAGAATGATATTTCGTTGAGATAGAAGGACTCGAACCCTCACTGACAGAGCCAGAATCTGTAGTGCTACCATTACACCATATCTCAATATGAGTATCCCTATCTTGCGATTGGGATTGCAAATGTACGACTTTTCCTCGGGATTGCAAAAATATTTTCAATAATTTTCAAAACGGCTTCTGGTTACCAGCGGGGAAGTATGCCACGGCGGCGCCAGAGGAGTATCAGGAGGAAGCCGAATATCATGCCGCCGAGGTGGGCGAAATGGGCGACTCCGTCGGCTGTGCCTGTGATGCCGGTGAAGAGTTCAATGGCTGCAAATATGAGAATCCACCATTTGGCCTTGAGGGGAATCGGGGGGAAGATGAGTGTGAGGACGGCATTGGGGTAGAGCATGGCGAAGCCCATGAGGACACCGTAGATGGCTCCGGAGGCCCCGAGTGTGGGCGTGCGGAGCAGTCGTATGTAGGCGCCGTCAAGACCCAGGGAGAGATAACGCTGGGCTTCAAGATATTCTACCCCTGTGTGGAGCAGCATCGCGCCGAAGCCGCAGATGAAGTAGAATATGAGGAACCGGAGGGTGCCGAGGGCGCGTTCAAGTACGGAGCCGAAAATGAAGAGGGCGTACATGTTGAAAAGGATATGCCAGACGCCGCCGTGCATGAACATGTGCGTGAGCCATTGCCATATATGGAAAAGAGGAGAGGCCGGGTAGAAGAGGGCGAAGGTGCGCACCATGAAATCCTCGTTGACGAGTGTTGCGAGGAACATGATGACGTTGACGATAAGGATATGTTTGGTGGCTGTGGGGATATTGTCAAGGAATGATGCCATGGGGATTGTTTAGAATTTTTTGTCTATTTCTTCGATTGGCAGGATCGTGATGATTTTCTTGCCGGAGTTGGTGTATTCGGGGTTGGAGGAACTCATGAGAGTGTCCATGAGGCGCTGGGCGTCAATGGTATTGTTGATGCATGTGGCTCCGGAGGCCCCGAGGAAGGCGAATTTTTCTGCCATTGAGGCTTCTATCATGCCGGGGAGGGATGTGTGGTCTTCGGAGAGTATCAGGAGGATGTCGGAAATGAGCGTGCGGACCTTGCCGCCTTCGGCAGAGAAGCCTTCAGGGACGGCGTTGACGACGATGGTGTCGTTGCCGAAGGGGGCTATGTCAAAGCCGAGGGAGGTGAGCAGGTCGTTGTGTTCTTCGAAGATAAGGCGGTTGGAGGCACCTACCTCTATTTGTTCGGGGAAAAGGGTGGTCTGGGAGATGTGGGTGTTTTTCGACAGGGCGCGGAGGAAGCGGTCGAACAGGATTCGTTCGTGGGCACGGCGAATGTTGATGAGCATCAGGCCGCTGCGGGATTGGGCTATAATGTAGCGTGATTGGAGGATCATGACCTGGGAGGAGGGGAGGGTCTTGTCTTCAAAGAGGCGGCCGTAGTCGTCGCGGCGATCGATGAAGCGGGAATAGTCGGGGGAGGGGGAAACGTCGTGACTGGGATACTCGACCTGGCGGTCAAGGATGACGGGGCTGTGGCCAGGGGTGTGGCTCTCTGTGGAGGATGAGGCGCCGGCCGAGAAGTCGAAGGGATTGAACTCGGGGTCGGCAGTGGTGGGGACGGTATCGGGGATGTATTCGTCAAATTTTTTGCCCAGGGTGGGGAGTTCCTTGACTTCGGGATTGTCAAAGTCGAGGCGGTCTGCGAGGGCGAATCGGCCTATGGACTCGCGCACGCAGGCGTAGAGTATCTGGAAGATGACGCTGTCGTCTTCGAATTTGATTTCTGTCTTGGTGGGGTGGATGTTGACATCGATGCTGTGAGGATCCACGTCCATGTAGATGAAGTAGGATGGAGTGACGCCGTCGGGGATAATGTCTTCGTAGGCTTTCATGACTGCCTTGTGCATGTAGGGGCTGCGGAAGTAGCGGCCGTTGACGAAGAGGAACTGGTTGCCGAGGGTCTTGCGGGCTTTGTCGGGACGGCCGACGTAGCCGTTGATACTAACTACCGATGTGTCCGTGTGGATGTCAACGATGTCTCCGACAACGTTGGAGCCGAGCAGGTCGAGAATGCGGAATTTGAGGGATTTGGCGGGGCGGAGGACGTAGATGTCTTTGCCGTTGTGGCTCAGGCTGAATGAGATGTCGGGCCTGGTGAGGGCGACGCGGGTGAATTCTTCGACAATGTGACGGAATTCGACATTGTCCGACTTGAGGAATTTGCGCCGGGCGGGGACGTTGTAAAAAAGATTGCGCACCGAGATGGATGTGCCGCTTGGAGCTGCTGTCTCACGGGTGCCGGTGTGTTCCGAAGCGGCGAATGTGACTTCTACGCCGACTTCGTCTTCGGGGCGGCGTGTGCGGAGAGTGACTTCGGCGACGGCGGCGATGGATGCAAGAGCCTCGCCCCTGAAGCCGAATGTAGTGATGCTGTCGAGGTCTTCGGCAGTGGCTATCTTTGAGGTGGCGTGGCGCTCGAAGCACAGTACGGCGTCGTCGGGGGTCATGCCGCAGCCGTCGTCAATGACTTGCATAAGCGTCCTTCCGGCATCCGTGATGATGACGGAGATCTGAGTGGCGCCGGCGTCGACGGAGTTTTCCATCAGCTCCTTGATGGCTGATGCGGGACGCTGGACCACTTCGCCGGCGGCGATCATGTTGGCTATGTTGCCCGGGAGGATACGCAGTTCCATTGGCTTGGCTTCTTAGAGGAGGCTGTAGAATTTGGTGATGTATATCATTGCTACGGCGAGAAGCAGGAGTCCGACCAGACCGATGATGGACTGGATGCGTGTGGAGGAAGAACGGGTGCGTTTGTAGTTGCCGTCGCGGAAGGCTCCGCGGATACTGCTGCCGGGGGCTGCCTGGGCGTCTTTTTCATTGGAACCGTCCACATCGCCGAAGATGCGTCTGCGCTCCTCTTTCTCAGGGTCATAGTAGCGCGGACGGTAGTTGAATACGCGATGTTCGGTCTCTCCGAAGAAGTTGAAGTTGAGTATTCCCATGATTTTTCCTCTATGTTTTCCGAGAGCAAATTTAGTGAAATTTCGTTATATTTGTGAGTGTACTTATCAAATCAGATACCAGTTATGGAAAAATTCAGCATACGTGTAGGCAACGGTTATGACGTTCATGCGCTTGCCGCGGGACTGCCGCTGAATATTTGCGGCGTGAAAGTAGACAGCGATTTCGGATGTGTCGCCCACTCCGACGGGGATGTGGCGATTCATGCGCTTTGTGATGCGCTTTTAGGTGCGCTGGCGCTCGGAGATATAGGGCATCATTTCCCGGATTCTTCAGAGGAGTTCAAGGGAATAGACAGCAAAATTCTCCTCGCCCGTGTCATGGACATGGTCAAGGAGAAAGGATATCTTGTCGGTAATGTGGATATTACCATTGATTTGCAGAAACCGAAACTCGTGTCGTACCTGCCTCAGATGAGGGCTACGCTTTCAAGAATCCTCGGTGTGGGCGAGAATTATGTCTCCATCAAGGCGACGACCTCCGAGGGACTCGGCTTCGTGGGACGCTGCGAAGGTGTGCAGGTGTGGGCTACGGCGCTGGTGTTCAGGCTATAGCGCTATTTTCTGATAATCTTCACGGTGCAATCCGTGCCGACCTTTATGATCTGGGAGGCGAGGCCTGTGGATTCACGTTCCAGCCTCCGGTCCACGATATAGTCGACGGCATTCCTGATTACTTCGGGGATGTCGTCAAACTTTTGGGGCGTGGGTTCACCGGAGATGTTGGCGGAGGTGGACACAAGGGGACGGCCCAGTTTGAAGACAAGTTCTTTGAGGTAGTCGGACATCGGAATGCGGATGCCTACGGAACCGTCCTCAGCCACGGTGTTGGAAGCCAGATGATACCGGTCACCTCTCGGAGCCGTGAGGGCGTCAGGATAGATTATAGTCATGGGCTTGTCGTTGACTTCGACAAGGTCCTGGGCTATGTAGGGTATTTCCTTGACATAACGGGCAATCATGTCCATGTCAGAGGCAAGCAGAACTAGAGATTTGCTGTCGTCGCGCAGCTTGATGCCATAGATTCTCGCCACGGCGTCGGGGTCTGTGGCATCGCAGCCGAGACCCCAGACCGTGTCGGTGGGATAGAGTATGACACCACCCTCGCGGAGTGTCTTGAGAGCTTCTGCGAGGGTGGTGGCGTAATTGATGGTATTTCCGGCCATGATATGCGCGGATTATACCTCCCAGGCGAGGGCTGACGCACCGAGGATGGCTGCGTCGGACTCTTTGAGCTGGGAGTAGACGAGTTTCACTTTGCCGCGCCACAGAGGGAGGACGTTGGCGTCCATGGCCTTCTGGATGGGCTCGGTGAGGAATGCTTTGGCACGTGCGAGACCGCCGAAGAGGACGATGGCTTCAGGAGCTGAGAACTCAATGAAGTCGGCGAATTTCTCGCCGAGAATGCGTCCGGTGAATTCGAAGATCTTGAGCGCGAGTTTGTCACCTTCCTTGGCTGCTTCGAAGACATCTTTTGAGGTGATGTTGTCGAGGCTGCGCAGGAGAGACGGCTCGTCCGTGATGTCAAGCCATTCGCGTGCGGTGCGGGCAACGCCGGTAGCAGAGGCGTAGGTCTCGAGGCAGCCGGTCTTGCCGCAGTTGCATGGACGTCCGTTGTGGCGTACTGCGCAGGTGTGGCCGAGCTCGCCGGCGAAGCCGTCGTGGCCGTATACCACTTCGCCTCCGATGACGATGCCGCTTCCGACGCCGGTACCGAGAGTAATCATGATGAAGTTCTTCATGCCCCTGGCAGCGCCGTAGGTCATTTCACCCATGGCGGCTGCGTTGGCGTCGTTGGTGAGCTTCACGGGGATGCCGTTCATGGCCTTGTGAAGCATGTCGGCGAAGGCGATGGTGCCGTGGTTGCCCCATTTGAGGTTGACGGCGTTTTCAACTTCACCTGTGTAGTAATTACCGTTGGGAACACCCACGCCGATACCTCTGATGCGGCCTTCAGCGCCTGCGTCGGCGATGATTTTGTTGAGCGCGTCAGCGAGGGATGCGATGAAGGGTTCCACCTGGTCGGTATCGTCCGAGCGGATGACGGTCTGCGCGAGAACTGTGCCTCGCGCGTCGACAACTCCGCATTTGGAGGTCTGTCCGCCGACGTCGATACCTATTACGAGATCTTTTTCCATATATATTCTTAAAAAGGTTGGTTATGCTTTCTTTACCCGTGATCCTACGGCAGCGAAGAAGAGGATGAAGCCGAGGGATGCCACGAGGAGCCAGTAGCTGGGCATGTAGCCGATGATGTCAGCGAGCCAGCCCTGTACGAGAGGGATGATACCGCCGCCGACAACCATTGCCATGAAGATGCCGGATGCCTTGTTGGTGGATGCGCCGAGTCCGTCGACTGCAAGGTCGAAGATGGTGCCCCACATTACTGATGTGCAGAGACCGCAGCATACGAGGAGGATGGCTGAGAGAGGCACGTTGACCATCTCAAAGCCGTTGCCGGTGAATGCAGGCATGGAGCCGCGAACTGAAGGGGAGATGAATATTGCGCAGAAGATGAGGGCGATGGCTACAGCTGATACGGTGGTGAGCTGTGTCCTGGCGCTGACCTTGCCGCTGATGAAGCTGGATACGAAACGTCCGATGAGCATGAGGAACCAATAGGTACCTGCTACGACGCCGGCGATACGCACGGCTACAGAAGGATCGAGGCCGGCTCCGTTGGTGGAGTCTGAAAGGTAGAAGTTGAGGGTGCCGGGGATACCGACTTCAACACCTACATAGAGGAAGATGGCGATGACGCCATATACGAAGTGCTTGAATTTCAAGGGGCTCTCTGCGTGAGCGCTGTCTGCTACGGCCTCGGGGTCCTGGATGGGGACGAAGAGGAGGATGATGAATGCGAGAGCGAATACGCCCATGGCGATGAAGAGCACGGGGTTGACGTCAGAGATGACGCTCTGTGCGGTAAGGGTGCCAATCAGGGCGCCTACGAGCATCGGGGTGAGAGTACCCATGAATGAGTTGAAGGTACCACCGATCTGGATGTACTGGTTGGAACGTGCGCCGCCGAGGAGCTTGAGCATCGGGTTTACCACGGTGTTGAGCATGCAGACGGAGAAACCGGAGATGAATGCGCCGAGGAGGTAGATGGCGAAGTTGGCGGGGAAGTTTGCTACAACACCGGAGAGGAACTGCACGAACACTCCGCAGAAACCTACTGCAATAGCGATGAGGGCTGTCTTCTTGTATCCGTATTTGGTGAGCATGTTTCCTGCGGGGATACCCATGATGGCGTATGCGAGAAAGTTCATCATGTTACCCATCATGCCGAGCGCATTGGAGCCGGCGATGGCAGGCTGCATTTTCCAGATATTGCCGATAGGTGCGGCGAGATTGGTTACGAACGAGATCATACCGAAGAGGAAGATCATCGCGAGGACAGCTATGAAGTTGCTGTTGTTCTTAGTGTTTGACATTTTCGTGTTTATTTATAATGTTTGTTTTCATTTCGAGTTTAAGCGCCCAAATTTACAAAAGATTTTCCAATAAACCCCCAATCCGGTGACGAAAAAGAATTACCGGCTCCCTCCCCAAGGAACCGGTAATGTATATAAAACGAACTTAACAAATAGACACCTTTGGAGTGATGTCCGATGCAAAGATACGACATTTTATCATACGGCCAAAAATATTTTACAGATTTTAAGTAAATAAAAATATTTAATAATAAATCGAAAGCAATTAGCCGTTCCTATATTCGCTCGGCGTCATGCCGGTGTGCGATTTGAAGAATTTGTAAAACACCGACTGATTGGGGAAATGCAGCCTGAAAACGATTTCCTTGATGGTGATGTCAGAGTATTTCAGCATGTTCTTGGCTTCGAGTATTACGAAACTGTCAATCCATTCAGGGGCTGAACGGCCGCTGGCCTGTTTGACCAGTTTGGAGAGATATTTCGGCGTCAGGCATAGTTTGTCGGCATAAAATGCCATATTGCGCTCTGACATATGATAATCCGTAACGAGTGAGATGAAGCGGTCAAAGATCATTTTCAGACGCTGGTTGGCCGGCTCCGTCGGTGTGCCGCGGCTTATGTTGCTTGCCCAGATGTCGGCTGCGATATAGGCTATGCTTGTGATCAGGGCTCCGATGACTTCCTTTTTGTTATGACTGTCGCTTGCCATGATCTTCTTTGAGAGGTCGTAGTAGTCCTTGGCGATGTCGAACTGCTCGTCCGTCAGGCGTATGCAGGGACTGTCGAAAAGACGGACGCTCTCCTGAAACAGGCGGTTGAAGTCGAAGTGGAGGCTGGTCATGAACTGGCGCGACATTGCTACGAAGATGAGCCTCGTGTGGGGATTCAGCTCCCCGCGTGATGTGTCGAACCTGATGATATTGCCGGGGACATTGATAAATAATGTGTTGGAAGTGACTGCATAGGAGCCCAGATTGATATCCACGGTGAACTCACCTTTCAGGCAGAATACGCAGAGATACCCGTCAAAACGGACCGGGTATTGGAGTATATGCATGAGTGTCTCGCCCTTGACTCCGTTGATTCCGTTGAATTCGGCAAGCAGGAAGTCGTTGCCGATTCCCTGGTCGTTGGGGATGGGCAGCATTTTATGTACCTGACTGATGTCAATAGTAAGCAGTGTTTCGTCCATAAGTCGAAGAAATTCTATGCAAATATAGATTTTGATTTGCAAAATTACTCATTTTTCGACCAAAATACAACAATCGCCCCCAATATACTATGTTTTAGGGATAATAATGGAATCACTTTTGCTGTATATTTGCACCTGTGTGAATTAATGGACTATATATGATAAAAACTTACCTTCCTGTATCTGTCATTGCGGCAGTCCTCTCATTACCACTCTTTGCCCAGCAGCAGCTCACCCTTGAGCAGTGCCGCGAAATGGCCGTGACTTCCAGCCATGAGCTCTCGGAGGCCCGCACCAAAGTGGAAATCGCCGGATATGACCGGAAAATCGCCCGCGCCAACTACTTCCCCGAAATCAGTGCGACCGGCGCCTACCTATATAATAACCGCAACATTTCCCTCATAGACGATCCTACCTCGTCGATCCTCCAAAACGGCGGCTCGCTTGTCCAGTCGCAGCTCGATGCGGCGGCGGCGGGTATTTTCTATATGATAGAGAGCAATCCGTCAATCGTCGCCGCCATGCAGAACATGCCGGAACTCATGCAGGCATATGCCCGGCTCAAAGGCATGAAGCTCGATGTCGCTACGCCTCTCACCGAAGCCGGTACCATGCTTGACGAAAAGCTCCACCTTGACATACATAATGTATATATAGGTACCGTCACCCTCAAACAACCCGTTTTCGTCGGCGGTAAAATAGTCCTTTCCAACAAGATGGCCGGCTATGCCGAGGACCTTGCCAAGACCCAGTACGAGCAGAAATACGGCGATATCCTCCTTGACGTCGACCAGGCCTACTGGCAGATAGTCAGCGTTTCCGCCAAGAAAAAGCTCGCCCAGTCCTACAGCGATCTCCTTCACCTCCTTGAAAAGGATGTTGATGCCGCTGTGCGTGAGGGTGTCGCTACCCGTTCCGACGAGCTCCAGATAAAAGTCAAAGCCAATGAGGCCGACATGATGCTCTCCAAGGCGACCAACGGCCTCATCCTTGCCAAGATGCTGCTCTGCAAACAGATAGGCCTCCCGCTCGATAGTGACATCACCCTCGCTGACGAGGATATCGACACCCTTGCCGAACCTGCGATGGAGGCTCCCAAGGACATGGAAACAATCTTTGCCGACCGCGCCGAGACCCGCAGCCTCGACCTGGCTACGAAAATCTACGACACCAAAGCCGGCATCGCCCGTGCTGACATGCTTCCCAGCGTGGCCCTTCTGGCCAATTTCGCCGTCACCAACCCCAACAGCTTCCACGGCTACTCCAATAGCTTCCGTGGCGGACTCTTCAGCGCCGGCGTCATGGTCAAAGTCCCCATCTTCCACGGCACCGAAGCTCTCCAGAAGACCCGCAAGGCCCGTGCGGAGGCAATGCTTTACCGCGATCAGCTTGCCAACGCCCGTGACCTCATAACTCTCCAGGTATCCCAATCCCGCCAGCACTATGACGAGGCGCTCCAGCACCTCCACATGTCCGAAAGCAATCTCGAACATGCCGAGGAGAACCTCCGTACCGCCACCGTCGGTTATGAAAACGGCGTCATCGAGACATCGACCGTCCTTGGCGCCCAGACCGCGTGGCTCCAGGCCCATTCCGAATACATTGATGCTGCCGTAGGCCTCCGTATTGCGATCGCCACGCTCCAGAAGGCCGAGGGCTCATATCACTCAGAGAAATAAAGAAATATATACCATGAAAAAGAATTACAACCTCCTCATCGGCATCGCTGGCCTCATCGGCGTAATCCTCATCGTCGCCGTCATTGGCTACATCGTATCCAAACCGAGGCCCCTCGTCATCCAGGGCGAAGCCGAAGCTACCGAATACCGCGTATCCGGCAAGATCCCCGGCCGTATAGTAGAATTCCTTGCGGAAGAAGGCTCAATCGTCACCAAAGGCGATACCCTCGTTCACATCGATTCTCCCGAAGTGCGCAGCGGTCTTGCCGAAGCCAAAGCAGCCCGTGCCGCCGCCCTTGCACAGCTCAACAAAGCCCGCAACGGAGCCCGCACCGAGCAGATCACCGGCGCCTATGAACTCTGGCAGCAAGCCATTGCCCAGCGCGACGTCCTCGAGAAATCATATCGCCGAATGACCAACCTCCATGACCAGAAAGTCATCTCCGACCAGAAATTCGACGAAATCGAGGCCCGTTACAATGCCGCCGTCGCCCAGGAAAAAGCAGCCAAATCGCAATATGACATGGCTGTAGCCGGAGCCCGCGAGGAAGACAAGGCCGCCGCAGCCGCCCTTGTCGAGAGAGCTGACGCCGCCCTTATCAAAGTCAACTCCTACCTTGACGAGATCGCCCTCACAGCTCCCTCCAGCGGCGTTATCTCAGCAATCTATCCCAAAGTCGGCGAACTCGTCGGCCAGGGCGCTCCCATCATGACCATCCAGGACCTTGACAGTATGTGGTTCACCTTCAACATCCGCGAAGACCGCCTCCACTCCATGAAAAACGGAGACAAGGTGACACTTTCCATCCCGGCCCTCGACTCCCGCGAAGTGACCGCCACGGTCTACTACATGGCCGCACGTGAGTCATACGCTACATGGAAAGCCACACGGGAAATCGGTGAGTTTGACTCCAGGACATTCG
>JAFZPY010000030.1 GCA_017552475.1 Bacteroidales bacterium
GTTGGGAGTGGTGGCGGAGCCGATGGATGCGAGGCTGAACGAGCTCTCGGAGGTCTGTTCGGTGACGGCGAATTCGCTCATGTTGATATCGAGGACGCCTTCGCGCGGCATGACGGGCCTGGTGGAACCGAGGCTGGCGAGGCTGCCGATAACGCCGAAGAATACCAACATCTTGAGAAGGCCTGCAACGGCCATGGCGCAGAGTACTGCGAGAAATGTTTTGAGGAAGTTTTTCATGTCACAAATGTAATAAATTCCGCCAAATTATCATATCTTTGCACTCTATTCCAAGAAAACATGGCACAGAAACCTTCAATCCCCAAGGGCACGCGCGATTTCGGCCAGACTGAGATGGCTGAGCGCAATTATATTTTCGATACTATCCGTTCGGTATTCCGCACTTATGGTTATCAGCAGATTGAGACTCCTGCGATGGAGAATCTTTCCACCCTTCTCGGCAAGTATGGCGACGAGGGCGATAAGCTGTTGTTCAGGATTCTGAACAGCGGCGACGCGTTTACCGGCGTGGGAATGGAGGATTTCCGCACCGGTGATGATGAGTACAACAGCAAGGCATTGTCGCTCAAGGTGTGCGAGAAAGGGTTGAGGTATGACTTGACAGTGCCGTTTGCACGCTACGTGGTGCAGCATCAGAATGAGATTTCATTCCCTTTCAAAAGGTTCCAGATCCAGCCTGTATGGAGGGCTGACCGTCCGCAGAAGGGACGTTACCGCGAGTTCTACCAGTGCGACGTGGATGTGATTGGCAGCAGGTCGCAGATCAATGAGCTGGAGTTGGTGGAGATTGTCGACAGGGTGTTCAGCCTGTTGGATGTCAATGTGTTGATCAAGATTAACAACCGTAAAGTGCTGACCGGCCTCGCTGAGATTTGCGGTTTCCCTGACAGGGTGGTGGACATTACTGTCGCCATTGACAAGTTGGATAAGATCGGGCTGGACAATGTGAAGGCCGAGATGAAGGAAAAGGGACTCAGTGATGAGGCCGTGGCTGTGATTGAGCCGGTGCTGTTGCTGAGCGGCTCCACAGCGGAGAAGATTGACCGCATGAGGGAGCTTATGAGCGGTAAGTCTGCATCAGGGATCGTGTCTGAGGTGGGACTGAAGGGTATTGACGAGCTGGAGGAACTCTTTGGCTTCATCGCTGCTGCGGGTGTTTCGCAGGCAGTGGAGATTGATCTTTCGCTCGCACGCGGGCTTAATTATTATACTGGTGCGATTTTCGAGGTGAAGGCGCTTGATTTCCCGATTGGAAGTATCTGCGGCGGCGGCCGTTATGACAACCTGACCGGAATTTTCGGGCTTCCTGATATGTCGGGAGTCGGCATTTCATTCGGAGCAGACCGTATTTATGATGTGCTGAAGGGACTGGATAAGTTCCCGGCGGAGCTTACATCGTCGACCCGCGTGCTGTTTGCAAATATGGGCGCTGCCGAGCAGCTTTATGTGTTGCCTGTAGCCAAGTCTCTTCGCGAGAGGGGAGTGTCATGCGAGGTATATGGCGATGCCGCCAAGCTCAAGAAGCAGTTTGAATTCGCTGACCGCAAACATATTCCGTTCCTGTCCATCAACGGAGGCGATGAGGTGTCGCAGGGGATTGTGAATATCAAAAACCTTGTTTCCGGCGAGCAGAAGACTTTTTCCAAAGACGATATCGACGGCATGGTGACATTCCTGTCGTAGGTATTTTTTGCGAAAAATCGTTATAATTTTTGCATTTTAAAAAATAATGCTTACCTTTGCATTCCACATCGCGGGGTAGAGCAGTTGGTAGCTCGTCGGGCTCATAACCCGGAGGCCGGAGGTTCGAGTCCTTCCCCCGCTACAAAGTTTTGAAAACCAGTCTTTTAGAGGCTGGTTTTCTGCTTTTTATCTGTTTTGTCTTCCAGCATTTTGATGGTGTCCAGATAAGCTCGTTCTACATCGCTTAAAGTGCGTTGTTGGTATTTCTTGTATTCATCTGTCGCTTTTTCGACAGCTTGTTTGTGGCTGACGGAGCCGGAGCCTACGAGGAGTTGTTCGCCGTTCATGGTGAGGACATTGTCCAGATGCTTAGCCCAGTCGGCCATGGTCATGAATTCGTGGCGTTCTGCTTTACGCTCGGCAAAATCCAGATAACCGGAAACCAATTGACCAAGGGAACGTAATTCTTTCTCGTTCAGGTAGTTCTTCGCTATTACGGCATCTGAGAGGAGCGGGCGGTTTCCTTTGAATGTGGTCAATCCCATGAATTCCTTTTCGGCATCGGCTCTGGAGTAGATGATCTCTGCAGCCGTCTGGCCATGAATGGCATAGTGAATCTTGTTCTGGACTTTCTTGAAGAACTCGATGGACATATCAGCTTTGGGATCATAGTCCACGCTGGTAGCATAGATATCCAGAATCTGCCGATAAAACACCTTCTCCGAAGCACGGATGTCCCGGATACGATTTAGAAGTTCCTTCCAATAACCTCCGCCGCCAAGTTGCTTCAATCGCTCGTCATCCATCGTAAAGCCTTTGACGATGTACTCTTGAATGCGTTCGGCAGCCCACTGCCTGAAGAAAACGCCATTTCTAGAACGGACTCGGAACCCGACGGCGATAATCATGTCGAGGTTATAGTAATAGGGCGCTTTCTGCTGAAATTCGGAATTTCCGAATTTCTTTCTACAGGCCTCTGGAAGCAGTTCTTTATCGTCAAAAATGTCTCCAATATGTTCGTTAATGGTGGAAGGGGCTTTACCATACAACAAAGCCATTTGTTGCTGAGTAAGCCACACGTTTCCATTCTCCAGCCTTACATCAAGCCGGACATCTCCTCCTTCGGATTCGTAAATAACGATATTCCCCGTGTCTTCCATAACTATTCTTCCCCGATGTGACGGGTCCTTACAAATTTAATCAATATTTCCTAAAATGCCTCTATGGCGAATATACGAAGATGGTTAAGATTTTTTTGTATCTTCGTGAGATCGAATTACAGGAATTATGGATATACGGAATGATTTTCGGAACGCATTGAAGGATCGCGTTCTGCTGCTGGATGGCGCTATGGGCACCCAGATACAGAAGTATGCGGTGGAGGGTGGCAATAATGAGAGTCTCAATCTCTCGCGTCCGGATATAATTCTGGATATACACAGGTCTTATATAGATGCCGGAGCGGATATAATTGAGACCAATACTTTCGGCGCGAACAGGCTGGTCCAGGCGGCATATGCTCTGGAGGACAGGGCTGCGGATATGGCGAGGGAAGGTGCTGCGATTGCGAGGAAAGCCGCTGATGAGTCTTCGAGAAAGATATGGGTGGCCGGCAGCATCGGCCCTACTTCCAAGTCGCTGACATTGGCACAGGACGTGTCAAGGCCTGCATGGAGGGCTTGCAGCTTCGACCGGATGTCGGAGGCGTTTGAGGAGCAGGTCAGGGCTCTTGTGGAAGGCGGTGTGGATATGTTGCTGCTGGAGACTGCTTTTGATGCTCTCAATGTCAAGGCTGCCTTGTACGCTGTCATGAAGGTGTGCCCGGGATTCCCCGTGATTGTCTCCGTGTCGGTGAGCGACCGTAGCGGCCGCACCCTTACGGGACAGACCCTGGAAGCGTTTTATACGGCTGTAAGGCATTATCCTTTAAGTGCTTTTGGTATTAATTGCTCGCTTGGCGCCGGGCAGATGGTGCCGTTGATTCAGGAAATTGCAGGCTTCTGTGATGTGCCTGTCATTTGTTATCCCAATGCGGGGCTTCCCAATGAGACTGGCGGATATGACCAGACTCCTGCCGAGATGGCCGCACAGCTTCAGGGCTTTGACGGCCTGGTGAATATTCTGGGCGGATGCTGCGGGACTACGCCGGAGCATATACGTGCTTTCCCGAAACTCAGGCCCAGGCCGGCAGGGGAGCACTCATATAATAAATTGACGGTCAGCGGCCTTGAAGTGAGGATTGTGGATACGGAGAGATTTAATCTCACGCTTGTCGGTGAGAGGACCAATGTGGCCGGGTCGCGCAGGTTTGCCCGCCTTATTGCCGGTGGCGATTATGATGAGGCTCTGCGGATTGCCGCCGGTCAGGTAGAGAGTGGCGCGCCTGTCATTGATATTAATATGGATGACGCGTTGTTGGACGGCCCTGTTGCCATGGAGACATTCGTGCGTATTATCCAGAATGATCCGGCATCGGCGCGGGCTGCATTGATGATTGATTCCTCACGTTGGGACTGCATATTGGCGGGACTCAAGAATGCGCAGGGAAAATGTATTGTCAACTCTGTCAGTTTGAAGGAAGGTGAGGCGGCATTGTTGGAGAAAGCATCTGAGATTCACCGTCTTGGAGCTGCTATGGTGGTGATGGCATTTGACGAGACGGGACAAGCGACGACTTATCGGCGCAAGATTGAAATATGTGAAAGGGCGTACCGGATTCTCACCGGAGCCGGCATTCCTGCGGAGGATATTATATTTGATGTCAACGTGTTGTCCGTGGGGACCGGGATCCCGGAGCACGACCGCTATGGGGTGGATTTCATCGAGGCAGTAAGGTGGATTAAGCAGAATCTTCCCGGCGCAAGTACTTCCGGAGGCATTTCCAACTTGTCTTTCTCGTTCCGTGGCAACGATACCGTACGCAGCGCGATGCATTCTGTTTTCCTTTATCATGCCGTAAAAGCCGGGCTGGATATGGCGATTGTCAATCCTGCCATGCTGCCGCAGTACGACGATATTCCATTGGCGTTGCGTAATGCTGTGGAGGATGTTATCCTATGTCGGGACGGCGAGGCGACGGAGAGACTTGTTTCCATGGCGGCCACGGTGGCGGCCCAAAAGGAAAAGACTGTGGCTGAGGCTCCAGTGAGGCCGTCGGGGAGTGTGGAAGAACGCCTTGAACGTGCGCTTGTCTCAGGAGATGCGACTTCTCTTGAAGATGATGTGAAGGAGGCCCTCGCCAAGATGGGACAGGCCGTGAAAGTGATTGAAGGACCGCTTATGGCTGGTATGGAAGAAGTCGGACGGCGCTTTGGAGAAGGGAAGATGTTCCTGCCCCAGGTGGTGAAGTCGGCGAAAGTCATGAAAGATGCCGTCGCGGTTCTGGAACCATATATGGAGGAGGGAGAAAACGCTGCCTCCAAGCCGGTGTACATCAACGCCACCGTCAAGGGCGACGTCCACGATATTGGCAAGAATATAGTGGGTATAGTGCTTCGCTGCAACGGGTTCGAGGTAGTTGATCTCGGTGTGATGGTCGATAAGGAGACTATATTGGAAGCGGCTGAAAAACACCATGCCGCAATCATCGGAGTGAGCGGACTCATCACGCCTTCTCTTTTCCAGATGGAGGAATTGTGTCGCGAAATGAGCCGCAGGGGGCTTTCTACGCCTCTGTTCGTCGGCGGCGCGACGACAACTCCGCTCCATACGGCTATCAAACTCGCGACGCTGTATCCCCATGTGTTCCATTCCGCTGACGCATCTGCCGGAGCAGTCCTTGCCAAACGTTGCATTCAGGACAGGGAGGCTTTCGAAGCGGCCATGCATAAGGAGCAGGAGCGTCTTCGTGAACTGTACGAAGAACGCAAGGCCGCTCCGTCACACCCGGAACCATTCCCCGAAAGCAGCTATATCCACGATGTCCCGCAGGATATTCCTTTGACTGAGATCCCTCTGTCTGAACTGATTCCGCTATTTGACTGGACGTTGTTCCGGACTGTCTGGGGAGTGAAGGAGCCCTCTGAGGCACTTACTGAAGAGGGGCGAAGTCTTTTGGAAAATATGGCCGGGGACGGTGCGGTCAAGGTGCGTATTGCAGCCCGCTTTTTTGCGGCAAGTCGCAAAGGGAACGAGATTGATTTGGGCGTCGCCCGCCTGCCTATGTTGCGTCAGGAGGAAGGCTCATGCCGTTCGCTCGCCGATTTCGTGCCGTCCGGGGAGACCGGACCTTTCGGAATATTTGCCATCAGCGTGCATGGCGCACATCATGAGGGCTGCACCTGCGAAGCTTGCAGTAATGAATATCAGGGCATGATGGAGAGGGCGGTCCGTGTTACTCTGGCCGAAGCCGCATCAGCCTGGCTTGACCTCTGCCTGAAGAGCGCCGGCACGAAAACGGCCAAACCGGCTGCGGGATATGCCAGCTGTCCGGATCATAGCCTTAAGCGGGACATCCTGTCTCTCCTGCCTGACGGACTTGACATCACGCTTACCGAGACCTGTGCCATGAAGCCGGAGGCGGCTATCTGTGGCTTTGTCATCTTTCATCCGCAGGCCGGATATCCTGAGATAAGACACATTTCACAAGAGCAATATGACACCTACGCCCGTGCAAGAGGTTTTTCTCCTGACGAGGCAAGGTTATTCCTTTCACATCTTCTATGAAAATAACAGAACTTTTCAAATCAGGCCGCCCTTTCCCCTCCCTGGAGATCGTCCCTCCGCTAGGCGGCATCACAAAGGCTGAACTTCTTCAGAGTATCGAACCGCTGATGGAGTTCTCGCCGCGTTACATCAATGTCACGACTCACAGGGACGAGTTTCTCTACGAACAACAGCCGGACGGCAGCTTTCGCCGCAGGGTAGTCAACAGCCGCGTATCCCCCGTGGCTGTCTGCGCGAGCATCCAGGCCCGTTTCCCTGTGGAGGTCGTTCCGCACATAATCTGCGGTGGCCAGACGGTCGACAGTATCCAGCGCCAGCTGCAGGATTTCCGTTTCATGGGCATTGACAATGTCATGGCCCTCAGGGGCGATTCCCTCACCGGAGAAAAACGCTTCACTCCCACTCCGGGGGGCTATTCCCATGCCTCTGAACTGGTGGAAGCCATACGCGGTGCCGGAGATTTCTGCATCGGCGCAGGGGCTTACCCGGAGAAGCACTTCGAGGCACCGAATCTTGAGACCGACATCGCTTTCCTGAAGAAAAAAGTGGATGCCGGAGCCGACTATATCATCACCCAGATGTTTTTCGACAATGCCGTTTTCTTCCGTTTTGCCGGGCTTTGCAGGGAAGCAGGCATAACCGTCCCCATCATCCCCGGTCTCAAACCTGTCACCACTGCGAGGCAGATCAGTCTGCTCCCCGAGGCATTCTCCATCAATCTGCCAATAGAGCTGACCGGCGCGATAAAAGAAGCCGGCGCTGATGCCGAGGCCGTCCGCCGGATCGGCGTCGACTGGTGCATACGCCAATGCAGGGAACTCCTCTCCGGCGGCGTCCCTGCGGTCCACTTCTACACGATGA
>JAFZPY010000031.1 GCA_017552475.1 Bacteroidales bacterium
CGAGAAGTTGCCGACGGCTTGTCCCACATACTTTGCATCAGTCTCCCTGACCGGTGCGGGGCCCTCTGAAGAGCGGCCGCACGCGGACAGGAAGACGACGGTTACGGATATTATGAGACTGAATGTTGTCTGTCTGTTCATTATGTTTTATTGTCTTGAGAACCAGTCTGCAAGGTTGTTGATATCAGTGTCGAGTTTTTCGATGGCGTCCATTGCGTCCTGCACGGAGCTGTCGGCGTAGATATCCACAAATGCGCCTTTGGCCTTGCAGGCATTGAGTGCTGCTACGGATGCCTTGAGGTCGGCTTCGAGTGCGTCTGCAAGTGCGGAATTGCCGGATTTGGCGTATGCCATGATGGAGTGAGCCTTGGCTGACGTGGCATTGGATGCGCCATAGAGGGTGTACTGGATGCTGAGGATGTTGTCGATGAAGTCATCGAAAGACTTTTTGGAGTAGGGAGATTCGATGTAGTTGACATCCTCGCCGGAGTGGGCATTGCCCATTTTCACGCTGAATACTTCATTGGCAATGTTGGAGCAGCCGGATTTGAGGATAGAGGCGATGGTGCCCTGCCATGTGGCGTATGTGGAGCCGCGCTGGGTGGCAGCGAGAAGGTTTTCGCCGTAGGTCACGTCGGAGCCGCTGACGCTGACGGGGACTTCGAGCTCTTCGCAGCGCTCGGCATAGGCCTCTGCTGCTTCGGGGTTCCAGGAGACGACGAGCTGGTAGCAGTTGTCACGAAGGTCGCCGGCCACTGCGGTGGCATAGATGAGCTCCTGTTCGCCAGTCACGGTCTTGCCGCTGAAGGCAGCGTCGGTTTCCACTCCGCGGAGGGATTCTACAGTGCGGTTGGCGCCGTCACGGAAGATTATGAATTCCACACCATGGAAGCCGAGAAGCTCCTTGCCGAGTTTGCCGGCGGCGTAGGCGATACCGTCCTCACCCTCGAGCTGAGCTACCTGCTCTGTGTTGCTCAGGGCCGTGGCAAGGGCTGAGAGATCAAGGGGCCACGTGTCGATATGGGGGTCGATGCCGAAATCAGATGCAGCGCCATAGAGGAAGGCTTCTGACTGTTCCCAGTATTTGCGCGCCTCGAGGAATTTGGCGCAGATGGCGTCAAGTTCGGCCTGGGAGACATTGTCAACGCCTTTTTCATTGGCCGCATTGAGGAGGTCATAGAGGTCGCTGGATGAGGCTGCGAGGTGACCGTAGATGTCATAGATTACGCCGGGGGCATATTGTTCCACGATGGCTTTCATTTCTGCCTCGGCCGGGGTGAGGTCTCCGGCGTTGTTGTTGTCATCTTTGTTGCAGGCTGTGAGAGCTGCGGCAGCAAGGGCTGCGGTTGCAACGGCTTTGAGGAGTGTTTTCATTGTTCTATTCGTTTTTTAGTTTGAATTATCATTATTTGAACATGCCCATGTAGGCGATGCCGAGGCTGACGGAGGGCTCGTTGTTGTAGCCGCTGCGGAGGAAGCGGTGCGAGTATTCAGCTTTGACGACGATTTGAGGGAGCGGGCGGTAATTGATGCCGGCGGCAATACGCTGACGGGTCGTGTAGGTGTAGTCCTGCTCGCCGGATGCGGGGATGTAGGGGTCGTAGTATTCGTAGCGGCCGAAGATGTAGAGGCGCTGTTCCTTGTCCCTGGGGTTGAAGTGACGGAGAATGTCGTAGCCGGCTTCCGCGCCTGCCGCTGCCGCATTCCGGGCCACCGGGGTCTTTTTGTAGGGGGCGTCGTTGGAGGTAAGGTTGCGCTTGATGGTGCTGATTTCAGGGGCGTCACCGACGTAGCCGAAGTCAGCGTTGCCGCGGAGGATGACGGCGCCGTTGTCATATTGGAAGTCAAAAGCTCCGATGAAGGTGCGGCCTTTAAGGGTGGCATAACGGGTGTCGTGGAGGTCGTTGGGGTAGGTGTTGTGCATGCTGCGACCGTAGTAGGCACTGAGGCCCATGCGAAGGTTACGGACGGAGTAGTTGTCGATGCGGCCGACGAAGCCGTAGTTGTTGGCGACCTTGAACTCAAAGGGTGAGCCGGCGCCGTTTTTCACGAAGTTGTCGCGGTCAAACATGAACGCATCCAGTCCGGCGATAAGCTGTGCCTCGTAGCGCCATGCCCCGGCGCGGCCCCAGATGCTGATGCCGGTGTCATGCCAGGTGGAGGGGAGGATAGTGAATTCGCCCTCGGGACGGTAGACGGTGAAGAAATTCAGGGGCTCATGGGCATGGTTGAGGCCTCCGACAGGGACGACGATGTGTCCTGCGCGGATATTGAACTGGGGGCAGAAGGTTTTCTGGAGCCAGAACTGCTCCAGCTCCACTTCGCCGCCTTTTTCGATTTCCGACTCCCATTCGCCGGCTTCGGTATATTCCTTTTCCACGGCGCTTCCGGTGCCGGTGTGTTCGAATTCAATTTCGGTGGACACGCTCCAGCCTTTGCCGAAATCATAGCTGAGGTATATCACGGCATGGGGAATATCGAAGCGGCCATGCGACGGATCGTCCTTGTATTTGTCAGGGTGCGAATAGCGGTACACGTTGTCAGAATAGAAGTTCCGCGTGAGGGCCACCTCTCCGTAGCCGCCTATTGAAAGGCGGGACGGTTGGGCCTGCGCTGCCGCGCAAATGAGAATCGATGTAAAGATTAAAATGAATGTGTGTTTCATAGCTTTCGTGTAAACCGATGCAAAATTATTGCTGTTTGCCATGACGGACAATCCGAAATAATTGGTATTATCCGTGCCTTAGTCCTAATTATTGAGGATTGGCAGATATGTGGATTTTACCCTATCTTTGCATCCGTTAAAAGGATATATTATGAAACTGTCAGAACTTAAGACCGGAGAGAAGGGCGTGATCGTGCGCGTCAATGGACACGGAAGTTTCCGGAAAAGACTGATAGAGATGGGATTCATCCAGGGCAAGGTGGTGAGGGTCATCCTCAACGCCCCTCTCAAGGACCCCATCGAATATGAAATCATCGGTTACAAGGTCTCCCTCCGCCGGGAAGAGGCCGAAGGCATCGAAGTAGTCGGCGAGGACGAGGCCAAAGAGATACTCCACGGCAGCCGGGCTGACCTCTCCGCCATCGAAGCGGACGGTTCGGAAGACAGCGTCAACATTGCCAGGCTTCTCAGCGAGCTGGCCGAGGAGCGCAAACACAACATCCGCGTAGCCCTTGTGGGCAACCCTAACTGCGGCAAGACTACCCTTTTCAACATCGCCTCCGGCAGCCACGAGCATGTCGGCAATTACAGTGGCGTCACCGTCGATGCCAAGGAAGGCAAGTTCCGCTACAAGGACTACAATATCACCCTGGTCGACCTCCCCGGCACCTACTCCCTCTCCGCCTACTCCCCCGAAGAGCTCTACGTCCGTAAGAATCTCATCGAAGCCCTCCCGGATGTGGTCATCAATGTCGTCGACGCCTCCAACATAGAGCGCAACCTCTACCTCACCACCCAGCTTATCGACATGGACCTCCGGACTGTCGTTGCCCTCAACATGTACGACGAGATGCTCCACAAGGGTGACAAACTTGACATACGACAGCTCGGGCATCTTCTGGGTGTACCGATTTGCCCGACAGTCAGCCGCGACGGCACCGGCATTCCGGAATTGTTTGACACCGTGATAAAAGTCTACGAGCATCACGACAACAAGCTCGCCCGTCACATTCACATCAACCACGGCCGCGAGATGGAAGAGAGCATCTCTCTCATCCAGTCAATGATCAAAGAGACTCCATCAATACGTTCCCACTATTCAACCCGTTATCTGGCAATAAAATATCTCGAATACGACAGGGACATCGACCGCATCGTCAGGAAGCTGCCCAACAGCGACGACATCCTGGATGCGCGCGAACGTGAAAACCGCCGTATCACCGAGCTCCTCGGCACCAATACAGAGTCGGCCATTGTCGACGCAAAGTATGCCTTCATCCAAGGAGCCCTGGCCGAGACATATCACAGGTATCAGGAGACTCGCCCGCGCAGGACCATAACCGACAGGATAGACGCGCTTGTGACAAACAGGCTCCTGGCTTTTCCGATATTCCTCATCATACTGTATTTTGTCTTCTGGGCGACATTTACAATCGGACAGTATCCAATGGACTGGATCGACTACGCGGTCGGATTGCTGGGGGATGCCGTCGGTTCGCTTATGAAAGACGGATGGGTCAGGGACATGGTCGTAGACGGTGCAATTGCCGGATGCGGAAGCGTTCTGGTGTTTCTGCCCAATATCATGATCCTGTATTTCTTCATATCACTGATGGAGGACAGCGGATACATGGCGAGGGCAGCTTTTATAGTGGACAAGCTTATGCACAAGATAGGATTGCATGGCAAGTCATTCATTCCCATGGTGATGGGTTTTGGATGCAATGTCCCGGCAATCATGGCGACCCGTTCCATTGAGAACCGCAAGAGCCGCCTTATCACCATTATCATAATTCCTTTCATGTCGTGCGCTGGACGCCTGCCCATTTTCGTGCTGTTCGTAGGCGCTTTCTTCCCTGCTAGTCCGGCCACGGCGCTGATGGGTATATACCTGCTCGGTATACTGCTCGCCCTGTTGTCAGCCACGGTGCTCAGGAAATTCATCAAGGACGACGACTTGCCGTTTGTGATGGAGTTGCCTCCATATCGCATTCCTACTGGAAAATCCCTCTGGAGACACACATGGGAGAAAGGAAAACAGTACCTCCAGAAAATGGGAACCATAATTCTTGTGTTCTCCGTCGCGATATGGTTCCTGGGATATTTCCCGCACAAGGATGATACTCCGGGAGTGCAGGAACACTCCGCACTCGGCTATCTCGGCAAGGCCATAGAGCCGGCGTTCAGGCCTCTTGGCTTCAATTGGAAAATGGATGTCGGGCTGCTGGCGGGAGTCGGAGCGAAAGAGCTGGTAGTCAGTACTCTGGGCGTGATGTATTCAATGGATACAGAAGACCTTGATGGCGGCAGCCCTGAAAACAGCACAGCCCTGCAGGCCGCACTGAAATCAGACATTTCCACCGCCGCGGCGCTGGCATTCATGATATTCGTCCTGCTTTATTTCCCCTGCATAGCTACTTTTGTAGCCGTCAAGAGTGAGATGGGTGGCTGGAAATGGGCTATTCTCGTCTGTGCCTACACCATGCTTGTCGCATGGATCATGGCATTCATCGGGTACAATCTGGGGCTGCTGCTCTGGCCTTAGAAAGTGATTCCCGCCTTTTCGGCATAGTCTATCAGTTCGCGGGTGGATTTGATGCCCAGTTTCTTGAAGATATTCGTCTTGTGAGTGTCCACCGTCCGGACTGATATATTCAGGCGCGAAGCGATTTCCTTTGTGACCAGGCCTTCGCAGGAGAGGCGTACTATTTCTATCTCCCTGTCGGTCAGGTGGACCTGCGAGGCGGCGCCAAGGCCGGCCATGCGCTGTTCGAAGGCCTGTTTTTTCTCAAGGTCGGCATTGGTCGCGGCGGTGAGGGCCACAAGCCTGTCATTGATGTCATTGGATTTCATGAGGAGGGCGCCATGGCGGCGGTTGGCCTTGAACGCGACGAACAGCAAAGCTATGAGCAGCAAAAGACCGACGATGAGCACGTGCAGAAGGGCTACCGTTGAGCGACGGGTCGCAATCTCCTGCTTCTGCATTTCAATCTGATGGTCAAATTCTACTACTTCATAACGGACCTTGTACTCATTGTAGCGCTGCAGCTTCTTCTTGCGATAAAGCGAATCAGCTATCTCGTCGTAGCGGTGAAGACTCTTGAGGCTCGTCGACGGGTCATTGTCCCGCAGTGCAATGGCAAGTCCGAGCACGGCTTTCTGCTCCTGCATTATATCTCCGCAGCGCCGCGAGTATTCTATGGCCATCATGTATTTATCCGCAGCTGCACGCATGTCGCGGCGGTTCCTCTCGAAGTCCCCGAGGGTGGTATAGCATCTTGACAGTCCGCCGTTTTCTCCGACACGCGCATACACCACTATTGACTGGTCTATAAGGGAGAGGCCTTCGCGCACGCGGTTGTCGGCTATTGCGATGACTCCGAGAAGGTACATGTTTTCAGCATAGTACTCCACGGTGTAGTCGGGGAAAGTCCCGGAATGATAGTCTGCCGACGTGATATCAAAAGACTTCTTGGCATAGGTGTAGGCGTCGCGCCAGTTTTCCTTGGCAATATATATTTTGGCGAGGGCCGTATAGCGCCTGGCATCGAAACCGGGATAATCGTCCGATAATTCCGGCTTCATGTTGATTGATTCGAACAGCAGTCTCTCGGCTATGTCATAATCCTCGAATGCGTAGTAGATATCAGCGAGGTTCTTCAGGTTGATGGCTATGTCGACAATGTTGTTTGACTGTTTTTCAATCTCGTATGATGTCTCAAGGAACGGCAGCGCAGAGATGTCGTCCCCCATTTTATGGTACGCCACTCCCACTATGTTCGCGGCAAGCGATATGGCCCAGTCCGGACCGGATAGCCGCAGATACTCAAGGCTCCTGCTTCCGTATTCGACCGTGAGGTCCAGGCGTCCGGCCGTCGAAGCATAATAGGCCATGCAGAAGAACATATAGCCGCGTATCGCGTCAGAGCCCTGTATATCCCCTTCAAGGACAGGATCATCGGCGCTATGAAAGACGGTGTCTTCAGCCAGAGTGATGATTTCGCGGGCAACCCTGATCTGCTTCATACCGGCGGAGGACACATATTCGTAATATAGAGAGTCTATCTTGGGATTGCGGCCCAGCCTCTCCTGCGCCGACATGGACGCAGCGGATAAAAAAGCCAGAATGACGGCTGCGAGAAGATGGCTGTGACGGCGGAAGAAACGCACCATGTCGACGGTGGAACTGACGCCGAGTTTGCGGAATATGTTGGTCTTGTGCGTATCTACAGTGCGGGGCGAAATGCCCATGCGCTCGCATATATCTTTGTTTGTCAGGCCCTCGCAGCAATATCTAGCAATCTCTTTCTCCTTCGGAGTGAATTCCGGCTCAGCGATGTCATCATTTTCCTTTATTTCTGACGGGCGTCCGGATTTCTCATAGAGAGACAGGTATTCGGCCTTGATATCGTTGGTCTGCTTGAGAATACGGACATTGCGGAAACGAATCCTGAGAAGGAATGCCATGACAAGCACGACAAGAAGAAGTACCGTCCCGATGAAAACAAGTATCACAATCTGGGCTCGACGGTTACGGAGGCTGTTTTTATGAGCATCGTATTCGCGCGCCCACTGGTTGAAATCGTAGTCGTCGGAATACTTCTGCATCAGCAGATTCTCGTTGACCCTGCGAAGCGAATCGGAAATATCTACGTATATGTCGTAGCTTGACAGCGCCTCGGCAGGAGAGGCATCGCTCAGGATTTCCGACATACCTTTGCGGGCTACGGCCTGCTGGAGGACATATCCTGAAGCTGTCGCGTACATATTGGCCCGTCGATAATAACGCAGAGCCTCGCTGGTGTGTCCCTGCCTGCGGGCCACGGCAGCAAGGCCATTCAGGGAAACGGATGTCCCATAAGGGAAATCCAATTCCTCATATATCTCCAGTGAGCGTGAATACAGGTCTTCGGCCATCGAGACATAGCCCGCCTGGAAATATGCTTCTGCCATCAGATTCAGCGACTGCGGAATATCCACGGGGTTATAGAACGTTCCGTTCAGGGGATAAGCGGAGATGACAGCATGAGCCTCCTCAGCGTATGCTATTGCATCCTGATAGTGTTCCAGCTGCATGTTCAGTCGTGAAAAGGACGATGCAATATGCGCATGGGCTCCATCCGGATCTGTGCCGGCTAGAGTGCGGGCCCTGGTGAGCAGGGCCGACGCCTCTTCCGTGTCACCGAGAAGTATATCGATGTCAGCAAGATAGGCAAGGGCATGACTCTTATCAATATCGCTTCCGGTCTCGTCTGCGAGACGCGAAGCCTGTATCAGATAAGGATAAGCCGATACATAATCGTCCCTGCGCACATACGCGGTGTACATGTTGTTCAGGGCGCTTGCGAGAAAATCCCGGGCATCCGAATCCATCAGATAGTCAATACCGCTTTCTCCCCAGTCAAAGGCGAGATCATACCTGTCATGACGGCATGCATATCGCGACATCAGGGAATATGTACCGCCGACGAGGAAGTTCTCGTCAGATGCATAGTTTTCCGGGATGACATATACATTTTTGAAGTTCTCCTGATAGAGCATCGGTATAAGTCTCAGGGCTGTCTCGTTACGCTTGGCCCTGCGGGAATTCTGGAAGACATGGATAAGGGAATCAAGCTCGAAATTCTGTCCGATACGTATATCTTCTGCCTTTCGACTCGTAGAAGAAGACAACAAAGATAGGATTATAAGCAGTTGATACATCGGATTTTAATATAAATATTCCCAAGTATTAGTTACGTACGCAAACTACGTAATTTCACGTAGCTACGAGTAATATGCAAATATAAAACGATTTTCGTGAAAAGAAAAAAATTACTTTTGTATCCGGAATGTCAGCCGGATTCTGATTCTCTGCACACACTACTTCTTTTTCCGGCGCGTTCCTTCACAAGAAAGTCCACAAATAGACAGGACAGTGAAAATATTGGAAAGAAGACATGTCGAGAGATATGCCTTCTTTTAATTTTGTCTTTTTTGATTATATTTGCGCCCTGACAATGGAAAAGAACGAACTTGAAATAATGGCCCCCGCGGGCAATTTCGAATGCCTGATGGCCGCCATAGAAGGCGGGGCCAACTCTGTATATTTCGGTGTTGGGCATCTCAACATGCGCTCTCACTCCGCCAATAACTTCCATCCTGACGACCTTCAGGAAATAGTACGCATCTGCCGCGAGCACGGTGTCAAATCATACCTCACGCTGAACATTACTCTGTACGGTGACGACATTGAACCAGCCCACAGGGCTCTTGACGCCGCCCAAGAGGCCGGCGTCACGGCAGTTATCGCTTCCGACATGGCTGCCATAACCTATTGCCGCCAGATCGGCCTGGAAGTACATATCTCCACACAGCTTAGCATCTCCAACATCGAATCCCTGAAGTTCTACGCGCAGTTTGCCGACGTTATCGTCCTCGCAAGGGAACTGGACCTGTTCCAGGTCAGGAGAATCTACGACGAGATTGCCCGCCAGCATATCACCGGTCCTTCAGGCCGTCTCGTCCGCATCGAGATGTTCGCTCACGGAGCCCTGTGCATGGCCATTTCCGGCAAATGCTACCTCAGCCTCAACACTTACGGTTCCTCTGCCAACAGAGGCGCATGCTACCAGCTATGCCGCCGCGGCTACGAAGTCACCGACATCGAGACCGGGACACAGCTGCATATTGACAATAAATATATAATGTCACCCAAAGACCTCTGCACCATCGACTTCATGGACAAGATCATCGAAGCAGGAGTCAAGGTCTTCAAGATAGAAGGACGCGCCCGCAGCGCAGAATACGTCAAGCGTTGCGCTTCTTGCTACCGCCGCGCCGCCGACGCAGTCTGCGAAGGACGCTACAATCCAGAGCTCGCCGCACAGCTAAAATCAGAGCTCTCCGAAGTCTTCAACAGGGGCTTCTGGGACGGCTACTACCAGGGGGCACAACTTGGCCAGTGGAGCTCCGTCTACGGCAGTGAAGCCACCCGCCGCAAAGTCTATTGCGGTAAAATCACCAATTGGTTCGACCGCATCGGCGTCGCAGAAGTCCTGGTCGAATCCTCCGAGCTCAAGACCGGCGCCGACGTCCTCATCATCGGTCCCACCACCGGCGTGGTCGAATTCAAGGTAGACGACATGAGGGTCGATCTCAAACCCGCCGACACCGCCGCCAAAGGCATCAGGTGCTCCATCGCCGTCCCTCCCCAGAAAGACGGCATCCACCCCCGCCGCGGCGACAAGCTCTACCTTTGGGTGAACAACTGATCACCATAAAGACCCTTACTTCACCGTAGATGAAGGCTGCATCGCCGTCCATCCGGATAAAACTGGCGTCGGAAAGATATGTTCTGACAACATATGGTATATGCATTTTTTTGTTAAATTTGTAAAAATGCCAAATCAATGAGAGAAATTTCCGACAACATTACATACATCGGGGTTGATGACAAAGACCTCGACCTTTTCGAAAGCCAGTACGCAGTGCCTGAGGGCATGTCATACAATTCATATATCATCACGGATGACAAGGTGGCCGTCATGGACACAGTGGACGCCAGAGGCGCAGACCAGTGGAAGGCCTCTCTCAAAGAGGCACTCTCAGGACGCATGCCCGACTATCTCGTGGTACACCACATGGAGCCGGATCATTCAGCACTTATCGCTGAAGTCATGACTGAATATCCCGACATGGTCCTTGTAGCCACAGCCAAGGCCATCCAGATGCTCGGACAGTTCTTCGAGGACTCCGACTTCTCAGACCGCACACTCGCTGTCAAGGACGGAGACACCATCTGCCTCGGCAATCACCAGCTTCAATTCATGACAGCGCCAATGGTGCACTGGCCCGAAGTACTGGTGAGCTACGAGGCCGCCGAAAAAGTACTCTTTTCCGCTGATGCTTTCGGCAAATTCGGCATTCAGGGCGACTGCTTCTACGCCGACGAGGAAGACGACTGGGCATGCGAAGCGCGCCGTTACTATTTCAATATATGCGGCAAATACGGCGGCCCCGTCCAGACGCTCCTAAAAAAGCTCACACCCCTGTCTATCAACCTAATAGCCCCCCTCCACGGCCCTCTTCTCCGTGACATCGCCCCTTATGTTGACCTCTACAACACTTGGAGCACCTACACCCCCGAGACCAAAGGCGTAGTCATCTGCCACGCATCCATCCACGGAGGCACCAAAGCTGCAGCCGAAAAGCTGGCGGAAATGCTCCGTGCAAGAGGCGTCCGCACCGAACTCCAGGACCTCACCCGCACCGACATCGCGGAAGCCGTAGAAGACGCATTCCGCTACGACCGCATGGTCATCGCGGCCAGTTCCTACGACGGCGGGCTCTTCACTCCGGCATACAATTTCCTCCACGTCCTGGAAGCAAAGACATATCAGCGCCGCACCGTAGCCATCCTCGAAAACGGCTCATGGGCGCCCTCCGCCGGACGCGTGATAAAGGAAATGCTGTCACGCATGAAAGAAATCACCCTCATAGAACCGATGGTCTCCATACGGAGCCGGCTCCACAAGGGAGATATTCTTGCGCTAGAGGCACTTGCCGACGCTCTTACTGCTGCCGGGAAGTAGAGCTGTCGGAAGCGAAGAACTTGTACTGAAACAGTATCAGATATATCGCGCCGACCGTCACGCACGAGTCGGCGAAATTGAATATTGGCTCAAAGAAAATGTGGCCGCCCACAAACGGCACCCAGTCAGGCCAGGTGAAAAGCGGAAAATAAAACATATCCACCACCCTGCCGAACATCAGCGGTGCATAACCCCACACGACTCCATACAACAGGCAATCGACAATATTGCCGAATGCTCCCGCCGTAATGAGTGTCAATCCGACCACGACACCGGTCGGGACAGGAGTCTCACGACGAAGAAGTCTCCTGATCCACCAGCACAATACGCCGAACAGCACCAGGCGAAAAAGGGTGAGCGCAAGTTTGCCCGCAACTCCCCCGAATGCCATGCCGAACGCCATGCCGTTGTTCTCTATAAACAATATCCTGAACCAGTTGCCAATGACGGGGAAGCCTTCCCCGATTGACAAATTAGTCTTGACCAGGACTTTGATGACCTGGTCAATGACAACTAGGGCAGCTCCCAGAATAACGAGAGCCGAACCTTTGCTTACTTTCATAGCAGTTTAATTCTTGCCCTGCTTGGCAAGCATTTCCTTGGCCTCTACGGTAAGGGTAGCGTGAGGTACGAGGCGGAGACGTTCCTTGGGGATGAGTTTGCCGGTCACACGGCAGATGCCGTATGTCTTGTTTTCGATACGGGCCAGGGCGCCTTCAAGATTCTGGATGAACTTGTACTGACGCTGTGCAAGCTGGCTGGCTTCCTCCTTGGAAAGTTGGAAGGCACCGTCGTCCTCGACAGTCTTGAATGTCGGAGCAGTGTCCTCGATATCATTGCCGCCATTGTGCATGACGACCTGACGGAGAGTATTGTACTCCTTCTTTGCCTTGTCAAGCATCTCAATGATGATGGCACGGAACTCTTCCAATTCCTCGTCACTGTAGCGTGTCTTGTTCTCTTCCATAAAATAAGTGGTTTTAGTGTAAGTTTTCAAATCTATCTTCTCACAAGGATGCGGATAGTGCCGTCGCCCCATTCGACCTCACGTGAGTCGGATGCGGCTTCGATTACGTCCTTGAGCGAAATGGTCTTTGCGAGGGTCTGCGAGCAGACGTAGTCGCGGAAAGCGGCCAGAGCCGCGGCGATGTCCCTGGAGACATCACCGGAGGCATAGACTGTGGCATCGATGCGGTCTGTCACATCGAAGTCACTGTCCTTGCGGAGGTTTTGTATGCGGTTAACGAGCTCACGGGCGACACCTTCCTGACGGAGGGAGTCGGTGAGTTCGACATCAAGTGCGATGGTAAGCGAGCCCTGGGAAGCGACGAGCCAGCCCGGCATATCCTCGGAGGATATCTGGTAGTCACCGGGATTGAGGACTACATCTCCTGCGGGGAGGGCGAGGGTATAGGCTACGCCGTCGGTCTCGGCATTCTGGATAGCAGAGATGACGTTCTGGTCAATGGTTGCGAACGCAGCGGCAATCTCCTTCATGCGGGAGCCGTATATCTTGCCAAGAGTCTTGAAGTTGGGCTTGATCTTCTTAGTGATGATGCCGGTGGTGTCGGTGATAAATTCGACTTCCTTGACATTGACCTCGCCGAGTATGAGGGATTTGACAGCTTCAAGCTGACCGCGCACCTTGTCGGAGATGACGGGGATGAGCAGCTTGGCGAGAGGCTGGCGGACAGGGATGGCCACTTTCTTGCGGAGGGCAAGTACCATTGAAGATGCGGTCTGGGCAAGAGCCATACGCTCTTCGAGGTCGCTGTCAACGACTGTCGGGTCGTATTTCGGCATTGACACGTAGTGTACGGAGCCGTTGTCGCCCGTGAGGTCGAGGTAGAGCCTGTCCATGTAGAACGGGGCGATTGGAGCCGAAAGGATTGCAATATCGGTGAGCACCTCGTGGAGTGTCTGGTAGGCAGCGAGTTTGTCACTGTCCATCGAGCCGCCCCAGAAGCGTTTGCGGTTGAGGCGGACATACCAGTTGGAGACATGGTCGCAGACGAAGTCCTGAATGAGGCGGCCTGCGGTGGTGATGTCATAGTCCTCGTATGCAGCTTTGACCTTGCTGATGAGCGTGTTGAGGAGCGAGATGATCCAGCGGTCGATCTCGGGACGCTCCGCATAAGGCACCTTGGCGGCGGAAGGGTCGAAGCCGTCGACATTGGCGTAGAGCGCAAAGAAGGAGTAGGTGTTGTAGAGGGTGCCGAAGAATTTGCGGCGCACCTCGTCCACTCCGGCTTCGTCAAATCGGAGGTTGTCCCAAGGCTGGGCATTGGTGAGCATATACCAGCGAAGAGCATCAGGGCCGTATTTGTCGAGTTCCATGAAGGGATCGACGGCATTGCCAAGGCGCTTGGACATCTTGTTGCCGTCCTTGTCGAGGACAAGGCCGTTGGAGATGACGTTGCGGAACGCGGGAGTGCCGCTGATCATGGTGTGGATGGCGTGGAGTGTGTAGAACCAGCCGCGGGTCTGGTCAACGCCCTCGGCGATGAAGTCCGCTGTGGCGCCGAACCTGCCGCTTTCGAGACCACGGAGGCCTTCCTGGGCATAGGGCATGGAGCCTGAGTCAAACCATACGTCGATGAGGTCCGTCTCCCTGGTCATCTTGCGGCCAGAGTCGGAGACAAGGAATATCTCGTCCACGTAGGGACGGTGAAGGTCAATGCGGTCGTAGTTTTCAAGTGAAAGGTCCGCAGGGTCGAAACCACGGTCGCGGAGAGGATTTGAGGCCATGATGCCTGCGGCCACGGCCTTGTCAATCTCGGCATAGAGTTCTTTGACTGAGCCGATGCATTTCTCCTCCTTGCCGTCTTCCGTGCGCCAGATCGGGAGCGGAGTGCCCCAAAAACGACTGCGGGAGAGGTTCCAGTCCTGAATGTTTTCGAGCCACTGGCCGAAACGTCCGGTGCCGGTGGATTCGGGTTTCCAGCGGATGGTATTGTTGAGCGCGACCATCTGGTCCTTGACGGCAGTAGCCTTGATGAACCATGAGTCGAGCGGATAGTAAAGCACGGGGAGGTCGGTACGCCAGCTGTGGGGATAGCTGTGGACATGCTTCTGGATACGGAACGCACGTCCGTCGGCCTTCATCATCATGCAGAGGTCGATATCAAGCGTGGCTTCCTCAGGATCTTCGGAGCCTTCGAAATATGCTTTATAGCCTTTCTTGACATATCGGCCTGAATATTCAGAGTAGGAAGGATCCACATTGGAAGCGACGTATGAAGGGTCGAGGTCTTCAATGCGGAAGAAGCGGCCCTGGCGGTCCACCTGGGCCTGGGGATTGCCGTCCTTGTCGACAGGCATGATGCCCGGCACGCCGAATGCGGCGGCGACCTTCTTGTCGTCAGCACCGAATGTCGGAGCGATGTGTACGATACCGGTACCGTCCTCGGTGGTCACATAATCGCCGGAGATTACGCGGAATGCACCGTCCTCCACAGGCTTGAACCATGGAATGAGCTGATGGTACTTGATGCCGACGAGGTCGGAACCCTTGAACGTGCCTTCAAGCACTTTGTAGGGAATGACCTTGTCACCCTGCTTGTAGGATTCAAGAGGGACGTTTTCGCCCTTGGGGTTGAACCAGGCGCCGACGAGGGCTTTGGCCACGACGTAGATGGCGGGTGCACCGGTGTACTGGTTGAAAGAAAGTACACGGACGTATTCGATATTGGGACCTACGCAGAGGGCCGTGTTGGACGGAAGGGTCCAAGGAGTGGTCGTCCACGCAAGAAAATATGCAGGGAAGGTCTCACAACCGAAAACAGGCTGGGACTTTTCATCTTTGATAATCTCGAACTGGCAGGTAGCCGTGGTGTCGGTGACATCTTTGTAGCAGCCGGGCTGGTTCAGTTCATGGGAGCTGAGGCCGGTACCGTCGGAAGGAGAGTAAGGCTGGATGGTGTAACCCTTGTAGAGGAGTCCTTTGTCATAGATCTTCTTCAGGAGGTACCAAAGGGTCTCGATGTAACGGTTGTCATAGGTGATGTACGGATCATTCATATCCACCCAGTAACCGATGCGTTCAGTGAGATTAACCCACTCACGTGTATATTTCATAACCTCCTTGCGGCAGGTGTCGTTGTATTCTGCAATGCTGACTTTGGTACCGATGTCGGCCTTGGTGATGCCGAGCTTCTTCTCGACACCGAGCTCCACCGGGAGACCATGGGTATCCCAGCCGGCGCGGCGGCGTACCTTATATCCGCTCTGGGTCTTGTAACGGCAGACAGCATCCTTGATGGATCGGGCCATCACATGATGGATACCCGGCATGCCGTTGGCGGATGGCGGACCTTCGAAGAACACGAACTCCGGAGCACCCTCGCGGAGCTTCAGAGAGTTTTCGAAAGTGGCGTTCTGGCGCCATCTGTCGAGGATTTCGCGCCCTGCGGCGACCAAATCCAGACCCTTATATTCTTTGAATGTCATATTTTTTGTCTAATTTTGCATTTTAAGAACGCAAAGATAACTATTTTCGCTATCATTACCAATAATGACTGTACTTGATATCATTCTGGCCCTGTGTTTTATCCCCGGTATAATCCATGGAATATCAAAGGGTTTCCTAAGCCAGGCGGCAGGAATCGTGTCTTTGGTCGCAGGTCTCTGGGCCGCATTCACCTACAAAGGTCTCCTCTTTGCACAGCTCAAACCCGTCCTTAACCTCTCCGACACTATCCTTCTCGTCATCTCCTTCACCGTCATCCTGATAGCGGTAGTCCTTCTTTTTTCCCTCATAGGAAAGCTTCTGACCCATGTCATAGAGCTCGTGATGCTCGGCTGGCTGAACCGCATCGTCGGCGTCATATTCTCCATCATCATCACCGCTTTCATCCTCAGCATCCTCGTCATGCTGTTCGACTGGGCCGACACCAGCTTCCACATACTAAAGCCCGGAGCCACAGCATCCTCCACCCTCTACCACTTCCTGCTTGACCTCGGCCGCACAGTATTCCCCTATCTTAAGAAGCCGTTTTAAAAATCTCTTGTCATGACACGCCTGCTACTGATAGAAACATCCACTTCCGCCCTCTCCGTGGCACTCGCCGAAGACGGAGCCATCATCGCCTCCCGTTCCAACAACGAACGTAACCAGGCCGCAATGACGGCCCCCTATATCCAGGAAGTCCTCGGCAGCCTCAAAGTCAGCGACCTCGACGCCATCTGCGTCAGCAAAGGTCCGGGCTCTTACACCGGCCTCCGCGTGGGTGTCTCCACCGCCAAGGGGCTCTGCTTCGGCGCCGGCATACCCCTCATATCTGTCGGCACCCTTGACACCCTTGTCTATCAAGCGATTGAAGGCCAATGTCTCCCCGCTGGATGCCGCCACATCGTCCCCATGATTGACGCCCGCCGCATGGAAGTCTACACGGCCACATTTGACGTCAACGCCAATCAAACCGTCCCCACAGCCCCCGTAATAGTGGAAAACAACACCTTCGACCACCTTCTCTCCGAAGGCCCGGTACTCTTCATCGGCGACGCTGCGGACAAATGCCGCCCCGTCATCCAGCACTCCGACGCCCACTTCCTCCAGACCTCACCATCGGCAACGGCAATGCTCACTCCCGCACTCGCGGCACTTCGTGACAACCGCTTCGAAGACCTGGCCTACTTTGAGCCCTTCTACCTCAAAGAATTCATAGCGACAATCAGCAAAAAAAACCTCTTCTGACACGCAGAAGAGGAAAAAAAAGAAAAAATATCCAAAGACCTCGCTTCTCAACGAAGTTTAGAGGCTAAATACGTGCGCAGTGACGCCGCATCGCTTACAGAAGGAGCGGTGTCCACCTCACCGTCGATTATGAACACAACGGTAGGGAGCGTCTGCACGTTATACAGTGCGCGCAGCGGAGAAGCAGCAGCGCGGATATCGCATACATTTGTCCAGGGAAGGTTCTGGCTGCGTACGGCAGTAGCCCATGCAGTCTTGTCGGCATCAAGCGACACGGCATAGAGTCCAAGTCCCTTGGGCGCAAACTCCTTATATATAGGAAGGAGTTTGTCGATATTGAACATCTTCTGATCAGCTGCCGCTGTAGACCAGAAATAAACCATTACGACTTTACCGTCCGTCTCGCTAAGCTTGATCTTCTTGCCTGTAAGGTCGGGAAGCTCAATATCGATATAGCCTGTCCGGGGAGCATTCTGTATCTGTACGCCAAGCTCCAGGGCTTTCTCCCTCTTCACGGTCTCGGCCTCGAGGGCACGGGTATAAGCGGACTCGGGATAAGTCGTCTTCAGAGAGTCGGTGACCGCCCTGAAAAGCAGCGCGTCGGTCGACTGCGCAAATACCGGGGAACCGCCGCCGAGCTGCTGGAACAACACAGGCACGGAAGTCAGGGACTTGCCGTTTTCCATGACATATTTCACGCAGTCGCGATAATAATTGATGTAAAGCTTATTCATGGCCAGCTGGTCTACTGAGGCAGCGGCGTTGGTCAGCTCGACGATGAAGTCGGAATACGCCTTGTCCACTTTCTGGAGCTTAAGCGACTCTTCGGAGCCCTCGACGGTATAGTGTCCGAGAGTGTCGGATGTGACTTTCACACGGTCACCCCTGTCAAGGAGGAGGGAAGCGACCTTGGTCTCGCCATAGAAGAGGTATATGAACTCAGGCTGCCCTTCCGCAATATCAATCTTGTAGGAGAAGCGTCCTGACTTATCCACAGCGAGCGTGTCAAGTGTGCGGAACTTGTTGATGTCAAGCTGCTTCACAACCACGGAAGCATCCTGCACCCCTGTGATGGTACCATCGATGACGGCTTTTTTGCCGCAGCCCGCAACCATAAGTGCGGCTGCTGAAATATAGATGAATGTTTTAAAGTTTTTCATACTCGGAAAGAATTGAAGATGCTGTCTCCACGAACTGCTCCTGGGTCAGTGAAAGTTTCTCCTTGCGGAAATCCAGGTCGCCTTCGCTCTGCAGCGGAACGAGGTGGATATGGGTATGCGGCACTTCCATGCCGAGGACGGCCACGCCGACGCGCTTGCATGGCACGGCAGCCTTCAGGGCCACGGCGACCTTGCGTGCAAAGGCCCAGAGGCCTTCGTATGTCTTATCGTCGAGATGGAAGATGTAGTCATCTTCAACGTCTTTGGGGATGACAAGCGTGTGACCTTTGGCGAGAGGGTTTATATCGAGAAATGCGTAGAAATGCTCATTCTCTGCCACTTTGTATGAGGGAATCTCGCCCTTTGCAATCCGTGTGAATATCGTAGCCATGACTTAGATGCTGATATCGAGAATCTTGAACTTCATGATACCGGAAGGTACGCTGGCCTCGACCACTTCTCCTTTGGAGTGTCCCATGAGGGCCTTGCCGATAGGAGTGGTGGCGGCAAGCTTGCCCTTGGAGAAATCCGCCTCGGACTCTCCGACGATGGTAAACTCCATCACTGCCTTGTTGGCCTGGTTTTCGACTTTCACGCGGTTCATCATCTGCACCTTGTCGGTGCCGATCTGTGACTCGTCGATCACCCTGGCATTGGCAATCTTGTTCTTGAGGCGGGATATCTTCACTTCAAGAAGGCCCTGCGCATCACGGGCCGCGTCATATTCCGCATTTTCAGAGAGGTCACCCTTCTCCCTCGCCTCAGCGATGGCGGCGGAGATAACGGGTCTCTGGGCGAGAGCGTCGGCAAGCTCTTTCTTGAGTTTGTCGAGCCCCGACTGGGTAAGGTATTCGATTTCCATTATAAAATCAGTTATCAGTTAATCAATACAACTAAAAAGGAGTCCTGCCTCAACCGGACAGAACCCTTTGCTCCTGCAAATATAATAAATTATCCGGTCAATCGCTAATCGCCGTCAAATTTCGGCTTCATTATTTCCGAATATATGACCAGCTTCTTCGCGTCAATCTTTTCTCTCTTCTTGTGCGGCTTATCCTCAGCCACAGGCACATCTGCCACCGGCGCTTCAGGAATCTCATCACTCACTTTTATTTCCCTCTTATGCTCCGGGGCGATGGCATGCTCCACGTCATCAGTAAACATGAAATCATCCGCATCGTCTAATGCTGCTCTCCTGTTCTGCTCCTCGGCAGCCTTACGGATAGCGGCAAACATCGATGTGATAATAAAAACAAAGATAAGTATGGTTCCTATGCTCATAACGACCAAATTTCCCGAAATATAAGAAAAATCCGTCAGATTACACACCTCCGGCCGCAATCCTGTCCTTGACCAGCTGGGCTTTCAGCGCTTCCAGTGAAGGGAAAGACACCTCGTCGCGGATCTTGCGCACGAACTTGATACGGATATCCAGGCCATAAATATCCTCGTCGAAGCCGAAAATATTAGTTTCGACCGTCCTGGCATTGCCGGAGCCCACCGTAGGGCGCACGCCCACATTGCACATACCCTTCAGCCTTCGGTCAAGCGTCTCCACTTCGACCTCGTACACGCCGTTTGCCGGAATCAGCTTAAGCGGTTCATACAGCTGCATATTCGCTGTCGGAAAACCGATGGTGCGTCCGAGTTTGTTACCCGCGACGACCACGCCATGAAGGGAATAACGATAACCAAGCATCGATGAAGCCCTCTCCACCTCACCGGCGGCAAGTGCTTCACGTATCTTTGTAGAGCTGACAGCCACGGTACCGGACGACAGGCAATCCGTCACGATCGTGTCCAATCCGACCTCCTCCGCGGCCTTCTTTATGCCTTCGGCATCGAGAAGGTCGCTGCCTATGCGGTTGTCGTAACCTATCAGGACAGCCGAGCCACCGCAAGTATCACGGACAACGCCGGAAAGGTATTCGCGGGTGGTCATGCGGCTGAACTCGCGGGTGAAGCGAACGATATGAATGTTGTCAACTCCGAGCGAGGTCAGAAGCTGTTTTTTCTCGTCAAGTGATGTCAGCAGGCGGAGATTGCGTGCCTCGTCCTGCAGCACATTACGGGGGTGGGGCCAGAAGCTCACTACCGTGGCTTCCTCCCCCCTCCTCCGTGCTTCCGCGACGAGGGCTGAGATGACGTGACGGTGCCCGATATGGACACCGTCGAAAAATCCGGTGGAGACTACAGCCATTTTACGCATTCAAAATCTTGCCTGTGAGGCAGGAGAGGATTCTTTGCAAACACTCGTATGGCCACCTGGTACATACCGGTGCGCTCAGGAAGGATGGACACGCGGTATGTCGCCACGCCGTCGTTGTACTCAGCCACTTCGAACTCACCCACCTCGCGGATGTGAAGTGCGCCCTTGGCATCGTATGCCGCGAAAAGCACTTCCACGCCGATATCCTCGGGCTGGAGATCTCCGATGTTGAGCACCACCTCAGCCTTGAACTCGTTGTTCATCGACAGGTCGTAAGACGCATCCGGATTCGTAACCGACACGACGGAGAGGTTTTCCCATTCGCGACGGACATGTTTCTTCCATGATGCAATCTCGCGGGCTTCCTTGTAGTTGTCAGCGGTGATTTCAGCGGTGCGGCGGGCCTGTGGAGCGTAGTACTGGTCGATATAGTCGGTGAGCATACGGTTGGTGGTGAAGTCGCGGGCCACCTGTGCCACCGTGTTCTTGATGTAGCCGATCCATTCGCGTGAGCGTCCGGTCTGGCGGTCGATGTTGTAGTAGGCCGGGGCTATGTCATTTTCAATGATAGTGTATATAGTGGCCGAGTCAAGCTCATTCTGGTAGTTGTTGTCATCGTAGGCCTGTTCAAGGGGGAGCGCCCATCCGGCTCCCTCCTTATATCCCTCAACCCACCAGCCGTCGAGGACGGAGAAGTGCATAGTGCCGTTCATGGCCGCTTTCTCGCCGGAGGTGCCGGAGGCTTCCTGGGGACGGGTGGGGTTGTTCATCCAGACATCCACGCCCTGCACCATTCGCTTGGCAAGGGAGATGTCGTAGCCCGGGACGAAGACGATCTTGCCGATGAAGCGGTCCTGCTTGGAGATGTCGACTATTTGTTTGATAAGGTCCTGTCCTGCCTTGTCGGCGGGATGAGCCTTGCCTGCGAATATGAACTGGACGGGCTGGGAGGGGTTGTTGACGATGGCGTCGAGGCGGTCAAGGTCGGAGAAGAGCAGCGTCGCCCTCTTGTATGTGGCGAAGCGGCGTGCAAATCCGATGGTGAGCACATCGTCGCGCAGGTTGTCAAGTATCGTGACGATCTCGCCCGGAGAGTAGTGATTGGTCAGCGTAGTGTCCTGAAGGCGCTCCCTAATGGTGGAGATGAGCTTTTTCTTGAGGAATTTCTTGGTATCCCACACCTCCTCGTCGGAGAGCTTGTAGACGCCCTCGAAGCAGGACCTGTCGTAGTGGTGGGTCTTGAATTCGGGACCGAAGACTTTTTCATGCAGGGTTTTCCACTCAGGAGCGGTCCATGTCGGGTAATGTACGCCGTTGGTGACATAGCTGACATAGAGCTCTTCAGGCAGGTAGCCCGGGTACATGTGAGCGAATATGTCTTGGCTGACTTTGCCGTGGAGCATGGATACGCCGTTGACGTTCTGCGATATGTTGGCGGCGAG
>JAFZPY010000032.1 GCA_017552475.1 Bacteroidales bacterium
GCCCTGGAAGAAGTCAACGCGGCGCTGCCCTCTTATCAGAGAGTTTCCCGCATCACGGTGCGCGACATCGCAAAAGCTATCTCCATCATCCGCCGGCATATAGGCATCGAAAAAGTCAACCTCCTCATCGGCAGTTCCATCGGAGGCTTCCAGGCGCTTGAGCTGGCCATATCCGAGCCGGACGTCTATGAAAACGCCATTTTCATGGCCACTGAAGCCCGCGTCTCCCCCTGGCTGACAGCCCTCGAAGAGACCCAGCGCATGGCACTTGAAGCCGACCCGACCTTCCGCCGGGCAGCCGATCTGGACGGAGGCAAAAACGCCCTTCGCTGCGCCCGCACCGTCGCCCTCCTGTCATACCGTTGTCCGGAGGGATACAATGAGCGCCAGAGCGAGCCCGACCCTGACACTCTCTTCGCCAGCCGCGCCAGCTCCTACCACCAGTACCAGGGCGAAAAATTCGTACGCCGCTTCGATGCCTATAGCTACTACTACCTCTCCTACGCCCTCGACTCGCACAACGTCGGGCGAGGTCGCGGTGGTGTGCAAAAAGCGCTCGGCACCATCACCGCCCGTTCCACCGTCATCGCCATTGACAGCGACATTCTCTTCCCACCTTATGCGCTGAAGACCATTGCCGACGGCATCCCCGGAGCGGAGCTCCATCAGATCACCTCTCTCTTCGGCCACGACGGCTTCCTCCTCGAAAACGACCAGCTCGCGGCAATATTCACCCCTGTGCTTGAGAAAATATAACACATACACGATATGCAAGTACTCAAATTCGGCGGTTCCTCAGTAGCCAACGCCGCCAATATGTCCAAAACCGTGGACATCGTACTCAAAGCCCTTGAAAAAGACCGCACAATCGCCGTCTTCTCCGCCATCCAGGGCTGCACCGACGCCCTGATCAAGACAGGCAACCTCGCCGCCACACGCGACATCCGCTACCGCGACCTTATCGATGACCTGCGGAAGTCCCATCATCGCATAATCCGCGAACTCCTCCCCGAAGAAAACCGCAAAGAAGCCCTCAAGACCTGCGACGCCACCTTCGACTCCATAAAAAGCATCGCCCAGGGCCTCTACCTCATCGGAGAGATAAGCCCCACCAGCCTCGACGCCATCCAGGGCTGCGGAGAACTGCTCTCCACCCAGATCCTCGCCCTCAAATTCGCCTCCGTCGGGGTCGCTGTCAAATGGATCGACAGCCGCGAAATCATCCGTACCGGCAACGTCCGCGGCCACAATGTCGTCGACACCGCCACCACCTACGCCAACATACGCTCCGTCATCGAAGCCAACCCTCTCAAGACCCTCTTCGTCGCCCCCGGCTTCATAGCCTCCGACGAGAAAGGCCGCATGACCACCCTCGGACGCGGCGGCAGCGACTACTCCGCCTCCCTCTACGCCCTCGGCAGCAATGCCCGCGCACTCGAGACATGGAAAGACGTCCCCGGCATGATGACCGCCAATCCCGCCATCGTCCCCGAAGCGCGTCCCATCCACCACATCTCATACCGCGCCGCCCTGGAACTCTCACATTTCGGAGCCAAGGTCCTCTTCCCTCCGACCATCCAGCCTGTCGTCGCCGGCCACATCCCCATCTACGTCAAATGCACCTTCGACCCTTCCGCCGAAGGCACTCTCATAGAGCAGAACCCTCCACGTGGCAACAACAACATCATCGGCATCTCCAACTCCGACAACATCGCCCTCCTCTCACTCGAAGGCAGCGGCATGGTCGGGGTCCCCGGATTCTCGTCGCGCCTGTTCCAGACTCTCAGCGACAACGACGTCAGCATCATCCTCATCACCCAGGCCTCCTCGGTCAACACCATGTGCGTCGCCGTCTCCGAGAAAGACGCCGTCAAGGCCAAGCAAGCCGCCGACCAGACCTTCGCCTACGAAATCTCCCTCGGCAAGCTCAACCCCCTCAAAGTAGAGACAGGCTTCTCCATCATCTGCCTTGTCGGTGACGACATGTTCGGCCAGAGCGGCACCACAGGACGCATGCTTGATGCTCTCGGGCGCCGCAGCATCTCAGTCCGCGCCGTGGCCCAAGGCTCCTCGGAGCGCAACATCTCCGTCATCGTCAAATCCGATGACTGCAACTCCGCCATCCACTGCATCCACGACGAATTCTTCGTTGACGACAGTCTAAAGCACGTCAACCTCTTCATCGCCGGCTACGGCAACGTCGGACGCACCCTCATCAACATGATTGCCGCCAACCGTGACGCCATCGCAGCACGCACCGGCATCCGCCTGCACATCGCCGGAGTCACCAACAGCCGGCGCTACATCATTGACCAGTCCGGCATCGACCCCACCAAGGTCGGCAAGCTGCTTGAAAACAGCAACGACTCTTCCAACGACGCCTTCTTCGAGCACATCCTCACCCTCTCTATGCAAAACTCCATCTTCGTCGACTGCACAGCCAGCTCCGACATTTCATACAAATACATCAACCTCTTCCGCGCCGGCTACAACATCGTAGCATGCAATAAAATAGCCTTCTCCGCCCCCTACAACCAGTATAAGGCAATGAAAGAGGCTGCACTCGCGGGCAAATGCACAGTCCGCTACGAGACCACCGTCGGTTCGGCAATGCCCATCCTTGAGACAATCACACGCTGCGTCAACTGCGGTGACGAAATAACCTCAGTCGAAGCGGTCCTCTCCGGCACCCTCAGCTACATCTACCGTACCTACCGAGGCGGTACCGACGGCAAGACCTTTGCCGACGTTGTGCGTGATGCCCACTCCAAAGGCTACACCGAGCCCGACCCCCGCCTTGACCTGAGCGGACGGGACGTCCTCCGCAAACTCATCATCCTCAGCCGCGAAGCCGGAGTGCCCGTCGAAGAATCCGATATTGACGAGCACCACATACTCGGCAAAGAATTCTTCAAAGGCTCCGTCGACGACTTCTACAAGGCCCTTGAAGCGCATGAGAGCGTATTCGCCGCAGCCTGGCATGAAGCCGACAGCGAAGGCAAAATCCTCAAATACATCGCCTCCCTTGAAAAAGACGGCGACGGCTACCATGCTTCCATCGGCATGCGCAAAGTCTCCCCGGACCACCCCCTCGGGACCGACGGCGGCGCTATCATCACCACCCGCATCTATCCTTCACCTATAATAATAAGAGGAGCCGGCGCCGGTGCCGAAAACACCGCCTCCGGAGTCCTCAACGATATTTTAAACTCTTAAACTGGCTTAATCAACGAATATAAATTATATGAAAGTCGCAGTAGTAGGGGTGACCGGACTTGTAGGCACCCGCATGCTTGAAGTACTTGCAGAACGCAACTTCCCCGTCACGGAACTTCTCCCCGTAGCATCGGAGCGCTCCGTCGGCAAAACAATAACATTCAACGGCAAAGAATACACCGTCATCAGCGCCGAAGACGCCATCGCAGCCCGTCCTGCACTCGCAATCTTCTCCGCAGGAGCCGGAGCATCCCGTGAGCTCGCGCCCAAATTCGCCGCCGTCGGCTGCCGTGTAGTGGACAATTCCTCCTGCTGGCGCATGGACCCCGACAAAAAACTCGTCGTGTCCGAAATCAACGCCGACGTCCTCACTGCCGACGACTATATCATCGCCAATCCCAACTGCTCCACCATCCAGATGGTCGTTCCCCTCGCCCCGCTCCACAAAGCCTACGGCATCAAACGCATAGTCGTCACCACCTACCAGAGCGTCACAGGCACCGGTAAACACGCCGTCGAGCAGATGGAAGCCGAGCGCAAAGGCGCCAAATGGGGCGAATATCCGGCCGTCTATCCCTACCCCATCGATATGAACATCCTCCCCCACATCGACCAGTTCCTCGACAACGGCTACACCAAGGAAGAAATGAAAATGGTCAACGAGACCCGCAAGATCCTCCGCGACGACTCCATCGGCGTCTCTCCGACCACGGTCCGTGTCCCCGTCATCGGCGGCCACAGCGAAGCCGTCAACGTCGAATTCGAGTGCGACTTCGACCTTGACGACGTCCGCCGCATCATGACCGAGACCCCCGGCGTCACCCTTCAGGACGACCCGGCTCACAACATCTACCCAATGCCCCTTTATTCCCTCGGTCATGACGACGTCTTCGTCGGCCGCTTCCGCCGCGACCCCTCCCTCCCCCGCACCCTCAACTTCTGGTGCGTCTCCGACAACATCCGCAAAGGCGCCGCCACCAACGCCGTCCAGATCGCGGAGGTGCTATTGTCCCGCGGCTTCATCGCCTGAGCCCGTCATCCCCGGCTTTGACCGGGGATCCCAAGCACGACGACTAATTCAAAATATTCACTATATTAGCAAAGCTGTTTATAACACTCAATTTATATGAGAACACTAATTACCGTCATTGCTTCTTTGTTATCCATCGTATGCTTTTCACAGACAAATGAGCCCCTGAAGAACATTGATGTTGAGAACTCTGTATTCCTGAACAGAATGGAGAATGTCAATCTGGAGATGGGTAAAGACAGCGTGATATCATTAATGGGTAAGCCGTACAAAATGTCATCTATCAAGACTCGTGATGGCATTGTTTACGAAGGGCTATCTTATAGAGCATTTATTTACAAGAGAACATATAATAGCGCTTTGATAATCTATACATTAGTCTTCCGCGATTCGCGTCTCATTATGATAAACGAAAAAGAGCATCTTAGCAGTGAGCACCATATAGAAGGCAGAAGCAGCGTCGACCTCTGGGAAGTCGCCCGCAACTACGGCGACATCAAATAGCGCCGAGCCGTCGCGAGGGATGCAGGTCAAGCGGACCTTAGCCATCCTCGGCTATAAGAGGAAGGGGCCCGCCGGAGACAAGTTATCGCACTGCGATGACGCAGGATACGGTGGGAAGGATGGAGCGAAGGCGGGGTCCCCGCAAATCTGTGATTTGTGGGGTGCTGTAGCGGAAGGTCCGATGACCTGCGCCCTCGCGACTGCGTACGCTTTGGAGATTCTCGACCCTGCGGGTCAAGAATGACGAGGAGAAAGAGATGCCGGGAATGACGAAAAACAGGCTGAAAGTCTACGAAGACCTTCAGCCTGTTATATTATTACCTTTATGTATTAAAGGTTGGGGTTGGCTTTCTTCCAGTCAGCAACTGCGGGGATGATGCCGAGAGTGATGATCTCGTCACGCATCTTGCAGAGGTGCTCGTAAGATGCCTGGAGGTCAGCGAGCTCCTCGGTGGTGCCTTCGGGATTGGTGTAGTGAACACCGGTGGCGTCGATAACGGTGGGCATTGCCATCATGACGTTCTGGAACTTCTCGTTGTTGACGTAAGTTCCGGCAGGCCAGGTGAAAGGCTCGCCGCCCATGGCAGCCTCAATCATCTTGACAGCATTGTATGCAGGGCTCTGGAAAGAAGAGCGGCCGCGGAGTTTGATGATGTTGGAACCACCCTGGATGGTATTGTGCTTGATCTCAGCGAACTTCTCTGCGGAAAGACCCATCTCGGCGAGAGGCTTGCCGTCAATCTTGACATGAGAAGCGAACACTGCCATAGCCTCGCCGTGACCACCGTAAGTCTTGGCGCCGGTCACTTTGCACTGCTGAACGCCGAACGCCTCGGCAAGAGCGGTCTGGAGACGGGTAGAGTCAAGAGCTGCAAGAGTAGTCACCTGCTCGGGCTTGAGGCCTGAGTGAAGAAGAACTACGAGACCGGTGAGGTCAGCAGGGTTGAAGATAACGACAACATGCTTAACGTCAGGGCAGTAAGTCTTAACGTTCTTGCCGAAGTCCTCGGCGATCTGGCAGTTGCCCTTGAGGAGATCCTCACGGGTCATGCCCTCCTTGCGGGGAGCGCCGCCGGAAGAAATGATATACTTGGCATCCTTGAAAGCGACTGCAGGATCGGTGGTGTAAGTGATGTTGGCACCTTCGAAAGCGCAGTGATTCATCTCAGCGACGACACCCTTGAGGCCCGGCTCATAGACATCATAGAGGCAGATGTTGGGAGTGAGACCGAGCATCATGGCTGTCTGGGCCATGTTGGAACCGATCATACCGGCAGCGCCGACGATGGTCAGTTTCTCATTTGTCAGGAATTTCATAATTGATACAGTTTATAATATTGTCTTTTGAAATACTCTTCTAACAATTCGGCTGCAAAGATAACAAATTCCGATGATTGATTGTCAACGATTTTCTTGTATTCCCAAAAAAACATTATCTTTGCACCGTTAAACATAACGAAACTATAATGGAACCTCCCAGTTCTGTCACGTCAGGTCAACAAATGAAGGCGTCTTCACTTTCCGAAGACCCCTTGTCGCGTACGTACATACACAGTTGCCCCCGCATGGCCCAGGCCTTGACGGGAGGAGTTTCCGTTTTCGTTCAAGCCCCATTATATGGCACTATATCTTAAGAAGAAATTACCAAACGACGCAATTATCGGAGTCTGGCAGATCACTGAGACCGAGGAAGAGCTGAAAAACCTCAGCTCCACCCCGACCGATGAGATGGAGGAGATCTCCTTCATCGCCAGTGAATCCATGCGCAGACAGAGACTTGCCGTGAGAGCCCTTCTCAACGCCCTGTTCGACGAAAAGGTCTACCTCTCCCACCATGACAACGGCAAACCATATCTCGAAAACAACCCTGTCAACATCAGTATCACCCATACTGAGAAATACGTAGCTGTAATCCTCCATGACGAAGAAGATGTCGGCATCGATATCGAATCCCTCGACCGCGACTTCTCCGCCGTAGAGAAAAAAGCTCTCTCCGAAGAAGAGGTGGAAGATCTTGATGACGACAAACGCAACGAGCAACTCGCCATCTACTGGTGCGCCAAGGAGGCGATATTCAAAGTCGTCTCTGTGTACAACGTCAATTTCGCCGAGCAGATAGAAGTCGAGCGTTTCCGTCCCAGGGGAGAAGGCGAACTCGAAGCCACCTTCATCGACAAAGACGGCGACGAGGAAGAGTTCGACCTTCAGTACATGACTTTTGAGCGTCACGTACTCGTCTGGGTAGTCAGGTAGCCCCTTTTTGACGGATTGCCGCAATCAGAAACAAAATTGTTCACAATTTAGAAAAATTTAAAATTAAATATCCTCGTAACACCCTGCCTTTCAACGCATTGGCAGGGTATTATTATCGCTGTTGATAACTTTTCCTGCCAAAAACAGGATAAACTTGATCTAATTAGACTATCTTTGTCCTTAACCCTCCGTTTCAAATATCACAACTACTCGCACTATGGTACAACACGTAATAAAGCGCGACGGGCGACTCGTCGAATTCAACAACCAGAAAATCGTAGCCGCTATCCTGAAGGCCATGAATGTGACCGACAGCGGTGAAGACATAGTACTCGCAGCCAAGATTGCAGACACCATCTCCAAAATCGACAGGGACCAGATGAGCGTCGAAGAGATTCAGGACTGCGTGGAGCTGGAGCTCATGAAGAGCCCCCGCAAGGAAGTAGCCAAGAAATACATCGCATACCGCAACAAGCGTAATCTTGCGCGCAAGGCCAAGTCCCGCGAAATCTTCCAGGACATCATCAACGCCCAGGCCAACGACATCACCCGCGAAAACGCCAACATGAACGCCGACACCCCTGCCGGCATGATGATGAAATTCGCCTCCGAAGCCACAAAGACCTATGTCGACGAAAGCCTCCTCTCCGACGACGTGCGCGAAGCCGTGCTGAAGAACTACATCCATATCCACGACAAGGACTACTACCCCA